>CAMWIG010000065.1 GCA_947174295.1 uncultured Alistipes sp.
GCCTCGGCATAGCTCGAATTGCATTCGGCTCTGCTCTCGGCTTATCGAAATCGTTAGGTTAGTCGCAGCATTCGGTTTGCCGGGAGCAGCACGACGGACTGTCGGTGCTGCGATTTGGCCCGAGCGGAGCATGTATGCGGGCTGGAACGCCGAATTGCCGGCTGCGGACAGCTCCGTACCCGGCAGGGCTATTCGCCGAGCCGTTTTCCTGAAAATGTATGATTTTATCCCGAAACAGAGTGAATAATTCTCAAATTTGAGTAAACAAAACCGAAACTATTAATTTTTCATCTATGAGGGAATTATTTCCAACGCTGTTTCTGCTCATGGCAGTCGCCGGATGTCAGAAAGACCCCACGGTCGTCGGTACCGACACCGCGGGTGCGATTACGTTCGAGGGCGCAGTCGCCATCGCCGCTTCCGAAGCCGGCGGTGAAGCGATAGAGTTCGTGTGGGAGGCCGATGCCGACCGAATAGGTCTGTTTTCGACCAAGGACGACCGCACGATATTCGAGAATGTCTACTATGCGGCCTTCACCTCCACTCCGACGTCTCGCTTCGTCAGCCCCTCGGCCGATAATCGGGTGCTGTGGGAGAACGACGCCGAAGCTCAGAACTTCTATGCCTACTATCCCTATCGGTCGACTGTCGTCGATATTGCAGCCATGCCGGTGTCGATACCTGCCGAGCAGCGGGTGAAGGTCGGCGAGATGCCGTGGCGGAAGAGCGATTTCGTGTGGTATGCCAAGTGCGAGAACCGCCGGCCTGCCGACGGCGACATAGCTCTGTCGTTCAAGAATGTCTGCGGAGTCATCAAGTGCACCGTAACGACCGACCTCGATTTGGTCGGCGTGGAGTCGTTGTCGCTGCGAAGTATGGACGGTGCGACTCTCGCATTCGACCGGGGCACGCTCGACATTGCAACCGGCGAACTGACCGTCGTCGACGGCGTGTCGGACAGCGTGTGCGTGAAGTTCGATACGCCGGTTGACTTCGGCGCCGAGCCGCAGTCGTTCTACGTGGCGCTGGCTCCGGGGCTCGCCGGGAAATCGCTGGAACTTTCGGTGGCGTTCGGCGACATGAATCTCATTCTCGGCGAGCTGAAAGTCCCGGCCGAAGGTCTCGCTTCCGGCGAGTGGACTCCCTATAATATAGGATGCAGGGTGCCGGTTCGCGCAGGTGTCGATTTGAGCGCCGCCGGAACGGCCAACACCTATATCGCGACCGCTCCGGCTACTACATATCGTTTCCGTGCGAATGTCAAGGGCAACGGCGTGGCGCGCGAATATGCGTGGTCGATCGAGGGTGCTCCCGTGTCGAAATCCTACTCCGACGCCGACTTGGCCATATCGCCTGCCGAGGCGCGTCTGGTATGGTACAATACCCCCATGAGCGCCGGCGGTTGGAGCCATGAAAGCCCCGTCGTCGCAGAGTCGGTCTCTTTCGACCGTCTGACGGGATACGTCTATTTCGATACTCCCGAAAAGTTCGTGGCGGGCAACGCTCTGCTGGCTGTTTACGATGCTTCGGGCGAGATTCTGTGGAGCTGGAACATCTGGGCCTTGGAGGGCTACGATGCCGATGCTGCGGCCCGCACGGTCGGACGTTACACAGTCATGGATCGCAACCTTGGCGCGATGGCAGGCCGCGAGGCGATGAATACATCCGATCCCCGCGAGGCCGCATGGGCTATCGGCAACTACTACCAATGGGGCCGCAAGGATCCGTTCCCTGCCGCTGCGACATACGAGAACGGCGGCAATATTGGCAACATGGAGTGGGGACTGCCGACATATACGCCTGTCGACGAGCTCAAACAGGACTGCTCGGCTCAGGCGTGGGGTGCCGACGACATGATGTTTTCCAACGTCGCGGCGCAGAACGCATACGGAATGGCTGCACGGCACGGTGCAGGATTCACGATGGACGATGCCGTAGCGGCGTCGGTGAAAAATCCATACCGCTGGGTGACGAGCGGCTCGGACGAGAACTCGGCGGCCCCCTATTATATGTGGATGATGCAGGGTTCTGCCGACATGCGCGACATCGAGTGGCGCTATCTGTGGGGAAGCACCAATGCTTCGACCAACGAAAAGAGTATCTACGACCCGTGTCCTCCCGGATGGAAGGTTCCGACGGTCGATATGTACGAATACCTGCTCAGCGATGCGCAGAAACGTGAGTACGGCGTCTATTCGGCCTCATGCGACCTCTACGTTCCGTTCGCCGGTCAGCGGCAGGCCGGATTCGGCGGCAGCCGCATCACTGGTCTTACGAGCGGTACGATATTCCTTGCGTCGGCCAGCACGACCAGTCAGTACTACCCTTTCAAGGGCAACTACCCCGGAAACGCCATGCTGACTTCGAACAGTTATGCCGCTGCCGGCATTCAGATGCGATGCGTCAGGGAGAATGTCTCCGAAACGATGGCGCCGAAAGGTTCGCAGGCAGGCCCGGTCGCTGCGCTGATGGGCAATTCGATAACCGAGCAGTGGCCTATTCGCGGACGCAAGGCCTTCTTTACCGACAACGATTATCTCGGCAAGGGCATCAGCGGTCAGACCTCGCTGAATATGGTGAACCGTTTCCATACCGATATTCTCGCCCATGATCCGAGATGCGTGGTCATTGCCGGCGGAACGAACGACATGGCCGACAACGAAGGCTATTTCCGCTCTATCGAGGATGTGGTGTGCAACATCCGCCTTATGGCCGAACGCGCTCACGAGTACGGTGCGAGGGTGATTATCGGCTCGGCTGCGCCAACGCGCGACATGTGGTGGAAGGATGATAATTGGAAGGCCATGTACAACGGCGATGCAGTCGCGCAGCGCATAATCGAGCTCAACAAATTGTTGAAGGCATACGCCGATTCGCGCGGATTCCTCTTCGCCGACTATCACTCCGCGCTTCGCGACGATGCCGACGACCTGAAAGAGGCGTATCGCTGGGGCGACGACCATTGGGACCACGTACACCCCAACTACGACGGTTACATAGTGATGGAGGGCGTCCTAAAACCTCTTGTCGATGCGGCGCTCTACGATCCCGACAACGGGAATGTCGGCGCAAACGGAATCGACGAGCTGAACAAGTGGATATGGGAATAATGAAACGAAAGAAGAAAACCATGAAAAACGAAATCATATATTGTTTGGCGGCGCTCGCCATGATAGGTTGCGCCGACGATGCCGGAGTGAATGCGTTCGACGAATCGGCGGGAGCGGTCCGATTCTCGGCCGATGCGCCGTCGACGCGTGTCGCCTACGAGCAGACCGAGACTTCGTATAGAGTCGAGTGGGTGAAAAACGACCGAATCGGCATATTCGGACTTTGCGCCGGAGAATCCATCGGCGCCAACATCTCCTACACTGCTCTCGAATCGGCCGCCGCATCGGATTTCGCGGCATCGGCATACAGCCGCCGCATACGTTGGGCCGACGATGCGTCGAGCCACGATTTCTATGCCTACTACCCTTATGCCGAAGATGCGGGCTCCGACCCGACGGCTGTCTCGGTGTCGATTCCCGCCGTGCAGGAGCAGTCCGACCTTTCGTCGGCGCATCTTGCCGCCTACGACATTCTGTACGCGTCGGCCACCGATTTGGTCAAGGGAGACAATTCGATCGACCTTCCGTTCCGTCATCTCGGCGCTGTTATCGAGGTGCGTCTTACGACCAACTTGCGCGCAAAGCTCGAAGCGTTGATTTTCCGCTGCGTGTCGAATCCTGCGGCTGCGGTGTCGGTGGAGAATGCCGCTCTCGATTTGACGACCGGCAAGCTCGACCTCACCAAGGCCGTTACGTCGCCGGAAGTGCGTCTGACCGCACCTCTGAATACGTCCGACTCCGAGCCGGTATCGCTCTATCTGGCAGTAAATCCGGGACATGCCGGCGAGCGCTTCGAGGTGGTGGCGGTAATCAACGGCAAGGAGTATGCCGTCACTGCGAAAACGGCTCCCGCCGGCGGAATTCCTGCCGGCAGTACGGCAGTCGTAGAGGGCTCGGCTACAATCGGTATCGAAGATGCGCTCCCGATTGTCGACCTCAGCGCCGCAGGTACGGCCAATACCTACTATGTCGGTGCCGCCGATACGTTCTATCGCTTCCGTGCCGACGTCAAGGGCAACGGCCGGGCGCTCGACTGCGGCACGCTCTCCTACGGCCAGGAGGATTTGCGCATCGAGCCCAAGGGTGCGCTGGTGCTGTGGTACAACTGCGTGCAGCAGACGAGTCAGAAGTGGGTTCGCCGCTCTCCGCTGCTTATCGAAAGCGTCAATGTCAAGGACGACGGTTACATCTATTTCGACACTCCTGCCGAGTTCGTGAACGGCAATGCCGTAATCATCGCTCTGGACAAGGCTCTGACCTATGACGAAGTGGAGGTCGACGCCGACCGTCGCATAACCAACGCCGAGGTGCTGTGGAGCTGGAATATCGTTGCGTCGGAAGGTTACGACCCCGATGCGCCGGAGAACTGCATCGTCAAGGGCGGCTATACGATTATGGACCGCGATTTGGGTGCCGTACTCGGCTATTCGGATGTTTACAAGGGTTCATGGGCCGCCACGAACCACTTCGAGATGGCGTCCGTCAGCGGCAACTTCTATCAGTGGGGCCGCAAGGATCCGTTCCCCGGACTGCCTGATTATGAAAGTCTGCTTGCGGACGGGCACAGCGGATTGTGGTTCGCTCCGACCTATACGCCGATTCCGGCTCTCGACCTCGGAACGTTCGGCTATTCCCAATACGACCGAGAGGCCGACAACCAGCTGTTCGGCAATACCAACGACACCGCTTCGTCGCCGTATGCCGGCACGACGAACGGCGACTTCGCCGCCGTGTCTGTCGCCAATCCCCATCTGTGGCTTCGCAAACTCGGCAACTGGAACAGCGACATGTCGTTCTGGGGCAATCCGACTGCCGGCACCGAGCGCAAGACGATTTACGACCCGTGTCCTCCCGGCTGGAAGGTATGGTCGAAGAACGCATGGCTGGCTATGACCGACGACCAGAGCGCCGAGTTCGTCACGGCCGACCGCGGAGCGATACTCGACGGCAAGTGGTACTTCCCCTTTGCCGGTGAGCGCAACTCCTACGCCAAAGTCCAGGGATATCTTGGACCGTGCAATGCCCGGATTCCCGCAAGATACGTCGTTTCGGATGCGAATTACGGCAACTATTCGTGCCATGTCTCGATTTCGTCCGAATTCAATTATGTTCCGGGCAGCACTGAGATGACATATGCAATCGACAACAAGAATACCGACAACGGCGCCCGCATCCGTTGCATAAGGGATGCCGAGTAGCTGCCGACGATACTCTGTACGAGCTGTACCCCGTGCGGGTACGGCTCGTTTTTGAGAACGACCTATAACTGACTAAATAAATGATAATCTTATGAGTGAATTGTTGCGAAACGGCCGCAGGGGCATCTACCCCCCCCCTGTCGTCGAAGTGATTGAGTTGGAGGTAGAACGCGGATTTGCGACCAGCAGTTCGTCTGGGTTGGACTATAACGACGACTGGAACAATCCGGGATTCGGAAACGGCAGCGATGAAAATGATTTCGGTTCGTTGTATTAAAATCGGTGCGTCATGAAAAATATCAGCAGATACCTGTTTTTTTCCGCCGTTGCGATTGCTGCGGCAGGATGTACGGCCGACGATTCACGTGTCGATGAGTTGGCCGCCGGTTTTACGCTCGACATCGTACCGTCGGATGTTGCGGCTGCGGTTCCCGACGTGCGCACCGGCTACGATACCGAACTTAGAAACATCGTGTGGGACGGTTCGGAGTCCATGCGCGTATACTTCGATTCGGGCGAATACGATGCTCGGATCGTCATGCAGGAAGGCGGTGCGCACTTCCCCGTTCGGGTGGCTGTCGAGGAGCCCGGAACCGTGTCGTTGAGTGGAGTGGTGCCTTTGAGCGCGGTGGTCGCCGGAGCCAACACCGCAGAGTGCACGACGCTTCGACTTTCGGCCGAGCAGAACGGCGCTACCGTAGCGACGTTCGACCCTGCGGACGATATTTTGGCTGCGAACAGCGCTGTCGATGCAGTCATCACGGCCGAGGATATCGAGGCCGGCGGCAAACGCGTCGATTTTCTGTTCGGACGCACCATGGCCGTATCGAGATATGCGTTCGATGCCCTGCCGTCGGAAACGTCGGCCGACGAAATTGTCGAGTCGGTGACGTTGACAGTCGAGGCCGGTGCCGGAAATGAGGCGAAACTGCTCACCGGCGACTTCCGATTCGACCTCACGCACGGTCTGTTCGTGGACGGCAGCGGCAACACGCTCTCGCCGGCCGCTCCGTTCGTGTCTGGCAACGACTATGTCCGAACGACCTTTGCGCCGGATGTTCGTCCGACGCTCGGCGAGCTTGTATTCTGGCCCGTTACGGCGGCAGTGACGCTCGAAGCGGGCGATCGCATGGTGTTCACCGTCGTGACCGATGCGCATGAGATAGTGAAGACCGTCACGCTCTCCCGCGAACTGGCCTATACCGTCGCGTCGCTCAACAAGGCGTCGGTCGGTCTGGCCGGAGCCGAGGTTCGCACGCGCGATATGGTGACTGACCTCAGCGCCGGCGGTACGGCCAACAGCTATGCGGTCGGCCGCGCCGCTGCGAAATACAAGTTCCGTGCGGATGTCAAGGGTAACGGCCGGGCGCTCGACTGCGGTACGCTCTCCTACGGCGAGGATGATTTGCGCATCGAGCCCAAGGGTGCGCTCGTGCTGTGGTATACCTGCGTGCAGACTGCATGTACTCCGTGGGAACAGCGCTCTCCGATCGTCCTGGATGCAGTATCCTGCAAGGATGGCTATATATATTTCGAAACTCCCGAGGAGTTCGTCAACGGCAATGTCGTAATCGTGGCGCTGGACAAGGCGCTTGCCTATGATGAGGTAGAGTCCGATGCCGAAAACCGCATAGCCAATGCCGAAGTGCTTTGGAGCTGGAACATCATCGCATCGGAAGGGTACGATATCGACGCTCCCGAGAACTGCATCGTCAAGGGCGGCTACACGATTATGGGCCGCGACCTCGGGGCCGTACTCGACTATTCGGATGTTTACAAAGGTTCATGGGCCGCCACAAACCACTTCGAGATGGCTTCCGTCGGCGGTAACTTCTACCAGTGGGGACGTAAGGACCCGTTCCCGACATTCCCCGATTACGAGAGTCTGGCGGCCGGCGGATATACGGGATTGAGATTCACTCCGACATATACACCCATTCCTGCGCTCAACCGGGGTTCGTTCGGTCTCACCTCTCCGAACAGACAGGCCTCCGACCAGATATTCGGTACCGACAACGGAACGGTCGCCATATCCTATACAGGTTCTGCCGACAGCGAATTTGCCGCGCAGGCGGTGCAGAATCCGCATCTGTGGCTCTATAAGGGCAATTGCTGGAACAAGGATATGTCGTTTTGGGGAAATCCGACTGCCGGTACCGAGCGCAAGACGATTTACGACCCGTGTCCTCCCGGCTGGAAAATATGGTCTAAAAACGCATGGCTGGCGCTGACTGACGGTCAGACCGCCGAGTTCGTCACGACCGACCGGGGACTCATGCTCGACGGCAAGTGGTATTTCCCGCTTTGCGGCGCGCGCAGTTCGTGGGGCGAGGTCATGGGCTATCATGGTCCGTGCGGAGTGAAGATACCTGCGCAGTATGTCGTTTCGGACGCCGAGTATTCCAATTGGGCATGCCATGTAGCCGTCGAGGCCGAAGTCAATTTCCAGCCCGGCAGTACGAACGTCACATACACCACGACAGGCAACTGGATAGGAACGAACAACTACACCGACCGCGGAGCACGCGTTCGCTGCATAAGAGACGACGAATAGCTGCGACACTGTCCTGACAACGCAAACTCCCCGGCAAGCTTGCCGGGGAGTTTGCGTTGTCGTCTCTGCGGGCGTCAGAATACGACGCCGGCCGACAGCTGCCACGAATTGTCGAGCGGACTCGACCTGTCGCCGCCGAAACGGTATGCGACGTCGCAGCGCAGCGGCCCTGCTATGAATCCGCAGCCGGCGGATGCGTGGCTGCCTGAGCCGTCGGGAGCCGTCGACATGCGATAACCTGCCCGTATCACGCCGTGGCGCAGGAACGTGTATTCGGCGCCGATACTCGCGTTGAAAATCGACGATTGCATCAGGCAGTCTATCTCTAATCCTCCTGCCAGTGTGTGATTGCGCGAGAATATGCGGGTTGCTGAGGCTCCCGCGCGAAGCCGCAGCGGCAGCGGGTAGCTTTTGCCGCCGATGCGCATCGACGGTCCGCAGTTCATGAGCGAAAGCCCGGCGCTCCACAAACCTTTGTCCGGGTTGCGGAACCGTCCTTTGTAGGCTCCGTGAAGTCCGAACATCACTCCGCCGACGGCGTCGTCGAAGCCCGAATCCGAACGGACGTAGTGTGCCGTAACGGCTACGGCCCATCGCCCTGCGAAGAGACGTCCGTAGCCGGCTTCTGCGCTCCACTCCTGCGAACGCATCGACCCGACGGGGAATCCGAGGTCGTCGGTCATGGTCGTCTCGGGGCCGCTGATGCGGCGGAATCCGGCCAGAACGAGGTTTTTGGAGTCGGGAGCGTAATATCCGCCGGCGCCGAAGAGTACGTCGTCGGTCGAAAATCCGCTCCTCCACGGGCCTGCGAAAATGCCTATGCCGCCGCGTGCCGTCCCGGTGAGTGCGGCCGCCGCATTTTCATAAATGGCTGCCGGGTTGTCGGGCAGAAGCGTTCCCGCATCTGCCATGCCTGCCGACCGTGCGTCGGAAGGCATGTTCAGAAACGGCAGTATGCCGGTATCGGTCTGTTGTGCGCTCGCGGCCGTGACGGTGCCGGCCAGCATGCAAAGTGCGCCGATGGTGTGTCTGATGTATCTCATGCGTTCTGTTTATTAGCGTTTGACGACGGTTCGTTCTACTGTGCTGCCGTAATAGTCGAGCACGAGCCGGTAGCTGCCCGGTGCGATATCCTGCGTCGCTATCCAGCCGCAGTCGCCTGCGGGGCCGGGTGCGATCGAGACGTTGGTGTCGAGAGCCTTGTAACCCATGCGGTCGTATAGCGCGACGTGGAATCGGCCCTCGGCTCCGGGAATGCGGATATTGAGTCTCTCGCCGCACGGATTCGGGAACAGATCTACGGTCGGGTCGGCACTCGCCACCACGACATGCACGGCGTGCGCCGCCGATGCTCCGTCGCGGTCGATGGCTATTATTTCGAACCCGACCGAGCCCGTGGCGAGCGGTCGGATGCGCAGAGTGCCGTCGTCGACTATGCACTCCACTACCCCGCCCTTGGAGTATTTGACGTAGTAGCTCAACTCGTCGTCCGGGGCGTCGAAGTCGGCGAATCGTTCGTCGAGCGGCAGATAGACGTTGTCGGCGATGTCGCGGATGAATATCTCCTCGGCAGGCATCGTCTCCTCGGGAGGCGTGTTGCCCGACATTTCGACGTCGACGAAGCGGACCTCGGAGGCCGTTCCGTATTTGCTGCGGGCGACGACGGCCAGATGGTATCGGTCCGCCGGGTCGAGCCCGTAGACCGTGCCGCAGGCGCGGCCTCCGACGACGGCATCGTCGATTGTGAACGAAGATTTGCGCAAACCTTCCGTTTCGATGCCGATGAACGGCTCCTTGCTTGCGAAGATGTCGAAGTCGCGCACTGCGCGGCCGAGATAGTCGGCCGGCACGGTCCATTCGACCTCGATTCTGTAA
>CAMWIG010000066.1 GCA_947174295.1 uncultured Alistipes sp.
GTTACTGAGCCCGTCAAGTTCCGTTTCGCACGTGTCGCTGCGGTGAGCCGTGCGACACTCAAAGGCTTCGAGGCCGGCGAGACGGTCAAGACCGTCGAGCTTACGTCGGACAAGCAGCTGTCGCAGCACTTCACCGGTGTGGATGCTTCGGGACCCAAGTACAGCGCCAACAGCAAGACCCTTACCTTGACTGTCGACCGTGAGGCCGCCGACGGCGCGGTCGCCGTATATTTCACCTCGGCACCCGTCGAGTCTACGGCGTTCTCGGTGCGCGTCGTTACCGACAAGAACGTCTACACGAAGGAGCTCGCTCTGTCGGCCGAGAAGACTCTTGCCTTCACGCTTGAAAACCGCACGGGCTTCACCGTGAATCTCGCAGGCTGCGGCGAGCCTATCGCTGAGAATAAGGTCTATACTTTGGTCGAGACGCAGGACGACCTCTTCGCTGGTGCTACCTATCTTATCGTGGCGGCGAATGCAGATAAGTATTATGCGATGGGTTATCAGAATGGCACGAGTAATCGTAGAACAGCGGATGTCGAAGTCGTGAATAATACGATATCGCTTGATAATACATCGACTGCTTATATTTTCCAAATAGTTGCAGATGGTACTGATTATTTGATTCAGGATATTACGAATGGTACCGACTATCAAAATCAGTATTTGACGGCATCAGGAACAAAGGCTTCGGGAACAAACTATTTGTCTTCGGTAAAGACTCCTGTCGATAATTCCAAATGGACTATCTCTATCGAGAACGGTATCGCATCAATTGTTAATGCTAATAATAAGACGGTAGGAGTGATGGGTCTCAACGGTACTACGTTGTTCAGTTGTTATGCGACGATGGGAGACCGTAAAGCTTTATCTCTCTACGTCGACAAGACGACCTGCGTCGAGGACACCACGCCGCGCATCATCGCAAGTGCCGATGTCGTTAACGTCAGCGGCGACGGCGAGACTTTCGACGAGGTGACCGTCGCTACGAAGTATGTCGAGGGCGCCGTCGAGGTGGCTGTTCCCGCCGAGGCCGAGGATTGGATTTTCGCCCATGTCGCCGATGGCAAGCTCGATATGATTGTGGAGCCGAATACGACCGGCGAGGAGCGTTCGACCGTGCTGACTCTGTCGGCCGAGGGCGCTGAGTCCGTCGAGATTACGGTCAAGCAGGCTGCTATCGTACCCGAAATTACGATTGCCGACGCCGACAAGACATTGTCCGTACCGGCCGAGGGCGTCGAACTCCAAAGCATCAAGGTTACGACTGCCAACCTGACCGAAAATGTCACGGTAACCGTCGAGCCCGCCTCCGAGTGGCTGGTCGCCGACTATAATGCCGCCGACGGCACGTTGGATATTATGGTCGAAGCCAATGCCGACGCCGCCGAGCGCAAGGCCACCGTCACTCTGTCGGCCAATGGCGTTTCGGCTGCCGTGGAGGTCGTGCAAGAGGGCAAGGTGGATTTGGGCGATACTAAGTTCGTGGAGTTCGTTTTTTCCGAAATGGGTATCGCAAATGCCGTCGAGTTGGGTACGAGGACCAAGAATCCTATTACGATTGCAGGAGGAGGTTCTACCGCTCCTAAATATTACAATACCGGTTCGTCGGTACGCCTTTATGCCGGCAGTACGCTTACTATCAGCGGAACCGATATCGTCAGAATTGAGTTTAACTACGGTTCGACGAAGAGTGGTACGGCGACTGTAACTCAGGTCGGAACAGGAACGTTCGTGGAAGCTGCTAAAAACCAAACAGCTGTTTGGACTGGCAATGCTACATCCGTAACCTATTCGAATGCAAGTGCTCAAACCTATGTTGCATCGGTCAAGATTTACTATACAGGCGGTGAGTCGGGCCCGACTCAGCTGGCGGCGCCCGAAGTCAATGCTACGTCGACCTCCTCGTCGGTGACGCTGACGTGGGCGGAGGTTCCCGGCGCCGGCGGTTACGAGTACACTGTCGGCACGGTCACCGATATGACTTTCGACACTTCGGTTACGGTCGGCGATTTGGCCGAGGGCACCTACGACTGGTCGGTTACGGCTATCTCCGAAGATACGGCGAACTACACCGACTCGGAGCCCGCGACTGGCTCGGTTACGGTGACGACTACTTCGGTTATTAATATTGTTTTGGATTTCAGCAGCAATATTTTTAACCTTAGAACATCGTCCGGTAATGATGCCGCGACTGAAATATCGAAAGAATACCAAAATTACACATTCAAGTTGAAGGCCGGTAACAGTTGCTATTGGTATAATAGCAAGGCCTTGTTTATGGGAAAGGCAAATTCTTATATTACATTCCCTGCAATTGCCGGTTATAAACTGACGTCTGTAACAGCGCACAATAATGCAGGTGCAAGTGCTTCCGGCAAATTAGTGATTTGCAATACATCCGATACGACTGCGATTACAGGCGGCGAAAGCGCTTCTATTGCAGCTGATGGTTCGAAGACTTGGACTTTGTCTGATTCGACGGAGGAGAATACTGAGTACAGATTGTATCTCACTAATGCTTATAATATACAGTTTACTAAAATAGAACTTGTATATACAGCAAACTGAACCTCGGGAGGTGGAACGGGAGGAGAAAATCCTCCCGTTCCGAACCCTACTCCGGGATTCGATTGTGCGCCGTATGCTCTTTCGGCGGCCGTGACATCGGCGATAGTCGGCTGCACGGGAACGAACCTCGAATATGCCGTGCGCGGTGTGTCGTTCGTCGTGGCTCCGGCCGACGGCAGCGAGGCGGCCAAAACCGTGGCGGCGACGATTTCGGGAAACTACTTCGAAGCCGAGGTCGCAGGCCTGCGCCCGTCGACGCAATACACGGTTCATGCCGTGGCGACTGCGGCCGACGGCACGCAGTACCGCTCCGCAGCAGGGTCGTTCACCACGGCGGCCGAGGCTCTCACGACCCACTCCGGGTGGTTGGAGCTTCCGGCGAAAGGCGGAGTGGCGACAGCTTCGGAGATGACCATGACGGCCGGCGAGCGCAACTACACGATGTACTACGACAAGTCGACGTACAGCGCGCTGTGGGTGGCCTATCCGCTGGCCAAAGGTCATGTCGGTACGCTCTCGCGCCCGAGTTCGTGGTCGGCGACGCCCGGCATGGCGCAGAGCGACCAGATAAACGTGTGGAGCGGCAGCTACGGAGTGAATGTCGGCTCGACGATTTACGCACGCGGCCACCAGATACCCAACGGCGACCGCAACGGAAATTCGGCGATGCAGTTGCAGACGTTCTATGCCACGAACTCCACGCCGCAGATTCAGAACACGTTCAACGCCTCGATATGGGGCGCTCTGGAAGATGCCGTGCGTGCCGAGGCGATGAAGACCGACACCGTGTTCGTCGCAACGGGCCCGGTCTACCGCACGGTGGGCGGCAGCGAGTCGGTGAAGACCATAACGCTGCAGCACGACACCTCGAAGCGGTGCCCCGTGCCCAATTACTACTATAAGGCGGTGTTGAAGGTGAAGCGCACCAACGGACGTGTGACCGCTGCGTCGGCCGTAGGCTTCTGGTTCGAACACAAGGAGTATCCGAGCGGCAGCAGCTATGCGTCGTATGCCGTGTCGGTCGACGAAATCGAGCGCAGGACGGGCTTCGACCTCTTCGCCAACCTCCCCGACGACATAGAGGCGTCGGCCGAGGCCAACACGAGCTGGACGGCATTTCAGAAATTCTGATTGTACTCCCATACACGCAAACCCCGCGAACTCTCAGACGATGTTCGCGGGGTTTCGTGTCTAATGCGGTTCGTTTCACGATGAAATAGAGCCCGTCAGCCGCAAATAGGCGCGAATGTCGCTATTCGCTTGCTTCGGCGCGCTACTTTTATTATATTTGCATACGGACTTTTTGTGTTATGGGTTAATGGGAAGAGTTCGAGTGTAAAAAACTAAACATTTTGTCTAACTAAAAACTTTTTTCGCTGATGAAAAAACTTTTCGCACTCGCTGCAATCGCCATGGCATTCGTGGCTTGCAGTTCCGATGACGGGCCGAATACCCCCCCCCCTGACGCCGGCTCCTGAGCTGACGCTTTCGGCTGACGCCGAGTCGATTACAATCGACCAAACAGGCTTAAAAGCCTCGATAATCGCCCCTGCCGAGGGGCTGACGGCGCACCTCGCCGTCACAGCGTCCGATGTCGACGAATGGACTCTCTCCGAAGTCCCGTCGTGGGTCGGCGCCACGAAAACTACCGACGGAATCGCATTCGCCGTCGAAGCCAACTCCTCGACCGATTCACGCACGGCCGAATTCACAATCACAGCAACAAACGAATCGGGAACGGCCGAAGCCCGTGTCGAACTGTTCCAGGACGGCATAGTCATCCCCGAGCCTGAGCTCGCCCTCTCGTCCGACGACAGCGCCGTGACGATTTCCGACAACGGCCTCTCGGCTGCCGTCGCCGTCGCAGCCGAAGGCGCCGAGATTGCAATCGCCGTACAGACCAATGTCGCAGCTCCCGTCATAGAGGGCATGCCCGAGTGGCTCGACGCAACCTTCGAAGACTCGGTGCTGACGCTCGACATCGCAGCCAACACATCGATCGACATCCGCACGGCCGCAATACGCGTCACGGCCGAGAACCGGACCGGCGTTATCGAGGCCGCAATCGACATCGTGCAGGCAGGCGTCGCAGCGGCCGAACTCACGCTCTCCGAGAGCGCAATAGAGTTTTCGGGCGACGGCGAAACCCGGAGCGTGGAGTTCGCCACCAACCAGCTCGTCGTCGAAATCGCAGCACCCGCATGGCTCACCGTCGACAAGGGCGACGAATCGTTCACGCTCACCGCTGCGGCCAATACCACCGGGGCGGCACGCTCGGGCGAAGTGACGGTCACCGCCGGCACGGGAGCCAACACGGCGACGGCCACCGTAGCCGTCTCGCAGGAGCGGCAGCCGAGCACCATGGTATTCGTCGTCGCAACCACCGCTTCGGTCAAGAAACTGACTCTCCCGACGCTCTCGACCGCCGACGCCGAGGTGGCAATCACCGTCGACTGGGGCGACGGCTCCGACGCCGAGGTATTCACCGCCGGGCTGACCGCATCGAATGCCCACGAGTACGCCGACGAGGGCGAATACACGGTGACCATCGCCTCCGACAACACCTTCACCGCATTCCAGTTCTACAACAACGCCCGCCTGAAAGCAATCGTCAAGAACTCGCTCGACATGTCCGGCGTCAAGACTCTGTCGCGCTGCTTCTACAACGACCGCGCACTGGAATCCGTACCGGCCGACATGCTCGCCTCGTGCACGGGAGCAACCGCCGCCGACAACATGTTCTACGGCTGCATAGCCTTGAAGAGCATCCCCGACGGCTTCTTCGCTCCGCTGACTCTCTGCAAGACATTCGCCAACTGCTTCCAGAACTGCGCGGCGCTCGAAACCATCCCCGCAGGCATGTTCGAAGGCAGCATCGCCACCAACTTCAACAGCATATTCAACGGTTCGGGCATCAAGGCACTGCCCGCGCGCTGCTTCGCCGGCTGCACCGCGACCTCGGAGATGAAGAACATCTGCACGGGATGCAAGCAGCTGGAAACCATAGCACCCGACGCATTCGAGGGATGCACGAAGATAACCACGTTCTACAACGCATTCAGCAGCTGCGAGTCGCTTAAAGCGATACCCGTCACGCTCTTCGCGAGCTGCACGGGTCTCAACGAGCTCGACTACTGCTTCCAGCGCTGCACGGGCCTCACGTCGCTGCCCGCCGGGATGTTCGACAACAACCGCTCGATACGCTGGATGGAGTACTGTTTCCAGCGCTGCGAGAACCTCACGGGCGAAACACCCTACACGGTCATCGACGGCAACAAGATTCACCTCTACGAGCGCGAATTCTATCCCGACTACTTCCTCAACCCTTCGTCGCACGACTACTGCTTCTCCTACGACGAACTTCTGGATGACTACGCCACGCTGAAAACCACCGGCTGGGCTCAGTAACGGTTAAACAACAAACTCAACATGTCACATATCATGAAAAATATACTCCGTAATTCCGTTCTTCTTACGGCAGCTCTCACCGCATTCGCCGCTTGCAGCGACAGCGACACTCCGAACCCCGGCCCCGTGATTGAACCGCCCGCCGAGATGTACTTCACTTCGGCATCCGACGCCGTCTACCGCGCCGGCTCCGACAAGGCCCTCTACGAGCTGAAACTCACGAACGACGACAACGAACTCTTCCTCGCATTCGAAGCCGATCTCTTCGACGGCGCGGGCGACCCCATGCCCGCCGATGGCGAGTACGACGTCACGGCCGACAGCTATTGGCTCTCGTCGAAAGACGGCGTGGAGGTGCGCCGCAAGCTCGCATCGGGCTCCGTAGCCTTCGCCGCGACCGAAGCCGGGTGCAAACTCGGAGGAACGGTCGCCGGCAGCGACAAGACCGAACTGCGCTTCTCGTTCGAAGGCCCCGTGAAGTTCGCCGACTACAACGGCGAGCCCGAGCCCGACGCCTTGAAGTGCCTCGGCGCATACGGTACCTACTACGGGTCGTACTACATTCCGCAGGCGGCCGACTGGTTCATACGCATCTTCGACACCGAGCACAAGAATCAGGGCGACCCCTACACCTACATCATCGACCTCGACTTCACGAGTACGCGTCCTGCGGGAGCGCCTCTCATGCCGGCCATGGGCACCTACCGCATCGACAGCGAAGGTCTCTTCGCCGAGGGAACCATGGTCGGAGGCATGATGAACGGCACGTGCGGCTCGTTCTGGCGCGTTCGCAACGGCGACACGACGACGGCCTACATCGTCACCGACGGTTTCTTCACGCTCCGCCGCGCGGACAACGGCAAATACCAGATTTTCGGAACGCTCAAAGACAACTGGGGACAGGAGCTGTCGTTCAGCTACGAAGGCTCCCTGTCGTTCAACAACGACGCCGTGGGCACCTTCACCGCCTTCACCACCGACTACGACATGGGCGAGGCCTACTACGCCAACCAGAAGTGCTACGACACCTCGGAGGAGGGCAATTTCTGGAAAATATATCTCTACGACGAGGCTTCGTGGACGACTAAGGGCCAGGCCGGATACTTCATCACGTTCGACATTCCTCTCACGACCGACTGCAAGTCGATTCCCGCAGGCGAGTACACCGCAGCCGCACACGTGCTGAAACCCGAGCTCGGCAACTTCATCCCGGGCTACATGTTCGCCTACGACCAGTCGATAGCCACGGCCGGAGGTTCGTGGGTCGCCGTCGGACGCGACACGGGAACCATGGCCTACGCACCCGTGCGCGACGGCAAGCTGACCATCGTCGACAACGGCGGCGGCGAATACACCGTGACGGTCGACGCTCTCGACGACGACTATGTCCCGCATCGCATCACCGCGACATACACGGGCAAGCTCCCGCTGACCTCCGACTCGAAGGTTCAGTAACCGACGGTGCTTTCCGCGACAAACGAATCACCCAGGCCTTCCGAAAGGCCTGGGTGATTTTTGCAATATGCCGGCGGTGCATGCGTGCCGGACAGACGGAAGACTGGCGCTCGACGTTCGCCGCTGCGCACCGATTCCGACTCTACGGCATCGCAGGTTCGGCGCGACGCGCAATCGCGATGCTTAGCTCGTAGAGTCCGTACAGCGGCATGATGACCAGTATTGTGCTCACGACGTCAGGCGGAGTTATGACGGCCGACACGACGGTCAGAATCACTATTGCGTGACGGCGGTATCGGCGCATGAAGGCGGCCGTCAGCAGCCCCATGCGGGCGAGAAACCACACGAGCAGCGGCAGCTGGAATATCGCGCCGCACGCCAGCGTGACATCGATTATGGTCGACAGATAGGAGTTTACGTCGATCATGTTCTCCACGGCACTGCTCACGCGGTATCCCGACAGGAAATTCACCGTCAGCGGTGCTATGATGACATACCCGAACGCCACGCCCGAGAAGAAGCACAGCGACACCCACCCCACGAAACTGCGGCATGCCGCCAGCTCGCGTTCGGTGAGCGCCGGACGCACGAAACGCCACACTTCCCACAGCATGTAGGGAAATGCGGCGACCAGCGCGACATAGAATGCTATTTTTATATGAAGATTCAGCTGACCGGCCATCGTGGTGCTTACGAGCTCCACGACGCCGTCGTTGATGCGCAGCTGCTCCACCCCCGTAGCGTCGGCCAGCGCAGCCAGCAGACGGTTTGTCGGAAACCACTCCTGCATTGGCCCGAACAGCACTCTGTCGACAATCAGACCCTTGCACAGAAAGGCCGCGACGAGCACTGCGACGAGCACTGCGGCACTGCGTATCAGGTGCGGCCGCAGTGCTTCGAGATGGTCGCCGAACGTCCCTTCGGTAGAGTCCATATTCTATCCGGGATTATTCGTTGGTCTTCGGCTCCGCCGGTTTGCGCGGACGGCGGCGGCGCGGACGGTGCGGCTTCTCGGCACCCTCCTGCGCAGGCTGAGCCGGTGCGGGCTGCTGGGGCTGAGCGTCGCCCTCGCTCTTCTTGGCGGCGGGCTTGCGGCGCGGTTTGCGGGCACCCTCGCGTTTGGGCGATTCCTCGCTCTTCGGCTTTTCGGATGCCGCCGACTCGCTCCTGTCGGATGTCTCTGCCGGGTTGTCGGCAGGCTTGCGGCGGCGCTGCGGTCTGCGGCGGCGCTGGTGCGGCTCGTCCGAAGCGGCCTTTGCCTTGCCGCTTCCGTTCTCTGCCGAATAATCCTTGTTCGCGGCATCCTTGAATTCCTTCATGCCGCGGCCGAGACCGCGCATGAGCTCGGGAATCTTGCGGCCGCCGAAGAGCAGCATAATAATCAGCAATATGAGAATTATCTCCGTCGCACCTATATTGCCGATAAACATCGGCGTAAATGTCATCATGGTTTGCATATCGTTTTTAGGTTTACGGGCGGACATCCGCCTTAATCGGGACAAAGATACGAATAAGCGAGGGTAATGCCAAATTTATTTGAGCATTGCCGAGCGGGAGTATCTAAGGCGACAGCCAAAGATACGAATAAACCGATAGAAAAAAGCAAGCTTGCTTGCATTTTTTCCGAGGCGCAGTATCTAAGGCGATATCCAAAGTATGAATAAGCGAGGGCAATGCCGGATTTATTCGAACATTGCCGGGCGGGTACGTCTAATCGGCAGGATTCGTACAGGCGGTTTTTACCTGAAAAACCGACGCCGGCACTCCCGGGCGGAAGAAACTCCCGGAAATGCCGGCGCGGAGTATGACGGATACTTCCTAATACTTCGCTTCGAAGACGTAACTGCCCGAATCCACCTCGCCGGCGTCGATAAACCCTTTGCGGGATGTGCGGCCCGCACGCAGGCGTTTGCCATTGCGCGTGAGCTTGAATCGGTCGGCCGCGACAGGCAGCGCTATGCGGGCCGAAGTGTTGGGCGGAACCGTAACGTGCAGGCGATAGAGTCCCGGCAGGTTGTCGATCGAGACCTCGACACTGCCGCGTATCGTCGGCACCGTCGCTTCGACGTGCCGCAGCGACGAGGTTTGCGGACGCACGCAGAGACGTTCGCATCCCGGAGCCGCAGGTTCTACGCCGACCAGCTTTCGCATGATGATGTTGGCCGGAGCTGCACCCCACGCATGGTTCCAGTCCTGGTTGGGTTTGAAGGAGTCGTCCCATGCTTCGTAGGTCATCGTCGTACCGCAGGCCAGCATGTTGTACCAGCTGCGGCGGTCGCG
>CAMWIG010000067.1 GCA_947174295.1 uncultured Alistipes sp.
GCGTCTGCCTTACAAGCAGAGGGTCGGGGGTTCGAATCCCTCAGCTCCCACAAGCGAAACTAAACATTCGGACAAAGCCACGCGAAAGAGTGGCTTTTGTTATATCGGCATTAACGCGGACTTGTTCGCAGTGTTATGCCGATACGACAAAAGGAGCCGGACGCATGTACGGAATTGTCACAGCCCCGTTACGAAGATTCGCCTCGAAGGGAGCATAGCTCAGTTGGTTTAGAGCGCCTGCTCGACAAGCAGGAGGTCTGCGGTTCAAATCCGCATGTTCCCACAAATCCCCCGTCTGCCGACGGGGGATTTTTTTGTCTTCCGCCCCGAACGACAGCGGCCGGCGAACCAGAGTCGGCAAGTCGGCGAACGGGGCACGAATCGCGCCGGTCAACCGCGCCGGCCTCCGGCAGCAGAGCGGAACATATGGCTCAAAATGCGTTAACGTTCAGGAATTCACGGGCCGTTTCGTCGCCTTGCGCTGCCGAGAGCCTCATAAAGCGCAGCGCTTCGGCCTGGTCCTCGTCCACTCCTATTCCGAGATAATACATCACTCCGAGATTGCGCTGACCGATGGCATCACCCTGCTCGGCGGATTTACGATACCAATACACCGCCTTGGACATGTCCTGCGCCACACCGTTGCCGTTCTCATAACACAAGCCGAGATTGAACTGCGCCGCGGCATTGCCGGCCTGCGCTTTCTGCAAAATCTGTTGAAAATCGGATTCCTGCTCCCGAACCGGCAGGCAGAGCAGACACGCCGTGACAGCCATTAAAAGAGTCCTCTTCATATTCAGATAATTGTTTTCGGTAATCATTACGCCCGAAACGCCGCATTCCGTCAGCCGGAAAGCAAGGCCGATGCGCTTTTTATGCCGTATGCGGCGACGTATTTGCGGCATCATGACCAATATACGAGTTTTCGGACGATTATATCCCGTCGAGCGAAAAATCAGCATCCTTTCGCGGTCGGAGACAGATATGCTCAGGATATTGGCACGGATTTACGAAATATTTCGTAACTTTGTACGTAAGATAAACCGTAACCGAAATGACATCGCAACCCCTCAGAGAGAAGATTCTCGAAACGATAGTCGCAAAGTCGACACTCAAACAGAAGATTTTCGACAACACGTTCGCCGTGTTCAACGAGCTGAAAGACACGCTGTTCGAAATGGCGTCGGAGATGGACGACGCTCTCGAAGGGCGGCTCGACAAGCGTGTGCGGCTCGAATATCGCGACCGCGGAAAGTTCGAGGCTCAGTTGCAGATAGCCTCCGACCTGCTCATATTCCAGATGCACACCGACGTGTTCGAGTTCGACTCGAACCACCTCATCTGGCAGAATCCCTACGTGCAGGCCGACCGCAACAACTCCTATTGCGGCGTCATCAACATCTACAACTTCCTCTCGGACTCGTTCAAGTTCAACCGCAACGCCGACGAGGGGTACATGATAGGCCGCATCTTCATCAACCGCGAGCGCTGCTACTTCGTCGAGGGAAAGCGCCAGACGGCCATGCGGGCCATAGCGTTCGGCCGCAGGGAGATAGACCGCGAGGGACTGATCGAGGTGCTCGAAGCGGCGATAAACTACGCCGTGAACTTCGACCTGCTCGTGCCGCCCTACGAGCTGAACAAGCGAGTGACGGTCGACCAGTTCAACACCAAGATGGACAACTCGAAGTTCGAGACCGGCAAACGCATCGGCTACGACTTCAACGTCGACGACATTTAGCCGCCATTAACCAGCCAATCGACATACAGATAACATGAATAAAATAATCGTAGAACGCATCGCCGCCGACACGCGAAGCATCGAAGTGCATTTCCGGGCCGAGGGTGCGGCGGCGCATCTCTTCAATCCCGCCGAGCCCGTATTCCGCGCCGTGTACGAGCCCGGCCTCCCGACTACCCCCCCCACAAGGAATAGCCATTATCCCGTTCATTTGCAACGTATTGCCCATTGTATGGCTGACCGACTCCACACTCGTGGTGCCGGTTTTGGACGATGACTTCCTGCGCAGCATCCCTCATTTCAAACAAGGCTACACGGACATGTACCCCCAAATGCGCTTCGGGGGCCGCATCGAGTGCGCATCCGTCGAAAAGCACCGGCCACGGGGCGACAGCCCGGCATCGGGCCCGCTCGCGGCAGGCTGCGAAGCAAGCGGCCGGCATCGCAGCCGCGCAGCACTGCTGTTCAGCGGCGGAGTCGACGCTTTCGCCTCGCTCATAGCACACTTGGACGAGCGGCCGGAGCTCGTGACGCTGCACGGAGCCGACATCGGCCTCTCCGACACCGAGGGATGGGAGCGGGTGCGCAGCCACACCGAACAGACGGCACGCCGCTACGGACTCGGAAGCCGGTTCGTGCATACCAACTTCCGCACGTTCATCGACGAACGCGCCCTGAACGCACTCGTCCGCGACTCGGGAGAGAAATACTGGTACGGATTCCAGAGCGGAATAGGCATAATAGGCCACTATACGCCGATAGCCTGGGCCGCAGGCACCGAGCTGCTCTACATAGCATCGTCGGTAAACGCAGCCGACAACGGCTCGGAGCCGTGCGCAAGCGACCTGACAATCGACGGGCAGGTGCGCTTCTGCGGCTGCCGGGTCATACACGACGGCTACGAATTCACACGGCAGGATAAGGTGCGGCGGATAGTGGAGTATTCGCGTGCCAGCGGCACTGCCGTGAATCTTCGCGTATGCTGGATATCGACGGGCGGCGGCAACTGCTGCCGGTGCGAGAAGTGCTACCGCACGATGTTCGAGCTCTTCGCCGAGGGTGCCGACCCGCGGGACTACGGACTGCGATACACGAAGCGGGACATCTCCCGCTCGGAAATCAGACTGCGCACCGACCGCGCATTCTACGACCCCTACTATTGGCCCGGACTGCGCGACTGCCTGTTCTCGAATCCAGCCGCCGTGGTTCCCGAGGGCGCGGCATGGCTCGAACGGTGCGACCTCACGCGGCGGCCGAAGACTCCGAGGTTCGTTCTTTACGGACTATTCCGGCATATCGGCCGCAAACTGCGCAGAATAGCGCAGCGGCTCGGCATACGGTAGTGCTGCGGCCGTCGCTGACATATCCAAAACAGCCGGCCGCGACGCAAAAACGTATACAGCGCATAACCGGGCGACGCACCGCCGCAACGGTTTCGCCCCGGCAGGAACATTATCCAGTCGGGGCGACTATTTTTTACGACACCACGCAGGGAAGACCAAACAGGCCGGCTACCTCACGAGCCGGCGGTGGTGGCAGAGGAGCAGCTCCTCGTCGTCGCCGTGCAGGTGCATGCCGTTGCCAAGACAGTAGCGGAACATCCCGCAGTCGGCGCAGATGCCGCGGCGAGCCCACTCGCGGTTGCGGAACTTGTCGAAACGATTGGTCCACACGTCCCAGAAGTCGTCGGTGTAGATGTTGCCCTGATGGAAGTTGGAGCGAATGGAGGTGCAGCCCGAAATCGAGCCGTCGACGCGTATCGACGCTATGGAGACTCCGGCCTGACACGTGTAGAAGCTGTCGCGCACCTCCGCCTCGTAGCCGCCGAGGAACCCCTCGCACGAGTAGCTCGCCGCGATGCGGCCCTCGCGCCGAGTCGCGGCGATGAACTCCATCAGCCGCGTGAACTCCTCGTCGGAGAGTTGCAGCCTCGGGTCGGCGGCGGCGCGGCCCACGGGAAATATGGTGAACAGACGCCATGCGCGGATGCCGCGGTCGACGAGCATGTCGCGGAACTCCCCTATGCGCGGCAAGAGCTGCGGCGTCACGCACGTAACCACGTCGGTGGCAATCGAGGGTTCACGGGCGGCGCGTTCGGCGGCGGCCAGCGCAGCGTCGAAGCTGCGTTCGTTGCGGCGGATGTAGGTGTGTTCGTCGCGGAAGCCGTCGAGGCTTATCGTCAGCGAGTGCAGGCCCGACCGCAGCAGCGACTCGAAACGCCACTCGTCGAGGGCCAGACCGTTGGAGACCATGCCCCACGGATACTCGCGGCGGTAGAGACCGAGGCCTATTCGTTCGAGGTCGCGGCGCACGAGCACCTCGCCGCCCGACAGAATCACCAGCACGCGGTGCGGGTCGACGTGCGGCGTCACCTGAGTGTCGAGCACGCGGAAAAAGTCCTCGGCGGGCATGTCGGGTTGCAGCGACTCCGTGCGGCAGTCGCTGCCGCAGTGACGGCACGCGAGGTTGCAGCGCAGAGTACACTCCCAGAACAGAGTGCGCAGCTCGTGCCGTTCGACCGTCTGAGCATGCAGGCGTGAGAAGAGTTCTAAACCCAAACGCTTGCGCAGTCCCAGTCTCCTGCCCATAGCTCTATCTGCCCTCGACAACGACCGGCTCGATGCGCGTCAGCTGCACCTCGACATCGGGAAGTACAATCTCGCTGTCCAATGAATCGTCGGAGCTTCTCACGAATTCAACGCGGTCGCACCTGTCCTCGAACACTCCGTTCGCCACGCCGTCCACATCCCTGAACAGCAAAGCCGCCGGAATGCCGAACGTTCGTCTTCTGACGAATGCGAACTCGCCGTTTTCGTCGGTATAGGCGGCAGCGGCGCACCTCATGTACAAGTACTCTATCATCGCCACCTGTATTCTGTGCACCGGCTCGCCCTCGGAGTCGGTAACACGCCCTTTGAGCGAGACATACACCGGGTTGGAATTCGGACATGTCGTAGCCCACTGCGGCCCGTCGTCACCGTCGGAGCATGCCGTAACAAGCGCCAGCGACGACAGAGCGGCGAACAGCATAAAAAATCTTCTGAGTTTCATTTTTCCCTCTATTATTAATCAGTTACTCCTCCTGCCCCTTTTCCGCACGTGTCAGGCGCACCTCTACGTCGGGAGCTGTATAATAACCCGAATGCCAATTGCCATCCGGTTTCGAGTTGCTCCTCTCGAAGGCGACGTCGAGCGTCTTCGAACTGAACTCGCCGTTCGCCGCGCCGTCGATGTCGGTGAAAATGAGTTTGTCGGGATGTCCCATGCTGAACGGCGTCTTGTCGAACGCAAAAGCGCCGTCGGCACCGGTCGTCGTCGCAGGCGCACAGGCGTCCTCGCTCACCGCCACGCGGATGCCCGGAACGGGTGCGCCGTCGGTATCGGTAACCTTGCCCTTGACCGAAAAGGTCACGTATGGAGTGCCGTATTCGCACAAATTCTCCTCCTCGGAACATGCCGTCGCCAGACCCAGCAGCGACAGAATCATAAGAATCAGTTTGTTTTTCATAGGCGTCAAAATATTTAAGTCACACTCTTCGGATTCACTCTCTCGGACAAGCCGCCGGAGCGGCCGACAGCTGTCTTTGACAAATATATGAATAAAATCCCACAAAACCAAATATTTCCGTACTTCTACACCATTCCGCCACACGCGCCGGCCCGACACGCCCCCAAGCGAATGACGAAACCAGCAGGCCGGATATATATTATTTGAACCGACGTCCGAAGTACGGACAGAAGCCGCCGCGGCCGGCTGTCGACGAAACAATCGTATCCCGAATGGCAATTTTGAATTTTGAATTTTGAATTTTGAATTCCAAAAGAGCTATCTTTGTGCTTCGGACATGCAAACCATGCCGAAAAGGACATTATGAATCTTTCTTGTTTCGAACGCCGCGCCACGCACGAAGTGCGCATCGGCGAAATAACGATAGGCGGCACGCATCCCGTGGCCGTGCAGTCGATGACCAACACCGACACCTGCGACACCGAGGCCAGCGTGGCGCAAATCGAACGCATAGACCGCGCGGGCGGCCATATCGTGCGGCTCACGGCGCAGGGCACGCGCGAGGGCGAGAACCTGCGCCGCATAGTCGACCGTCTGCGTGCCGACGGATTCCGAACGGCCGTAGTGGCCGACATACACTTCCGCCCCGAGGTGGCGGCCGTGGCGGCGAAGTACGTCGACAAAGTGCGCATCAATCCGGGCAACTACCCTCTCGACCGCGGCGACTTCGACGCACTCGTAGAGCAGTGCCGCGAGCGCGGCGCGGCACTGCGCATCGGCGTGAACCACGGCTCGCTCGCCAAGCGCATATTCGACCGATGGGGCGACACGCCCGAGGGCATGGTCGCATCGGCCATGGAGTTTCTGCGCATATGCCGCGCCAGGGAGTTCGACCAGGTCGTCGTGTCGATGAAGTCGAGCAACACGCGGGTTATGGTCGCCGCATACCGAATGCTCGCCGAGGCCATGGAGCGCGAGGGAATGACCTACCCCATCCACCTCGGCGTCACGGAGGCCGGAAACGGAATCGAGGGCCGCATCAAGAGCGCCGTCGGCATCGGAGCCCTTCTGGGCGACGGCATAGGCGACACGATACGCGTATCGCTGACCGAAGCGCCCGAGAACGAAATCCCCGTAGCCCGGCTTCTCGTCGACCACTTCCGCAGCCGCGAGGGACGGTTCGAGGTGCTACGCCCCGAGCGCTACGCCCCGGTCGAATACCGGCGCCGCAGCGACGTGCAGACACCCGTCGTACACACCGAAATCGACGGTCGGTTCCGCGTAATCGAGGCCCTGTCGGGCAATCCGTCGGCCGAGCTGCGCGCCGCGATTCTCTCGCTCGACGATGAGCGGCAGCCCGTCGTCGTGCGGCGACGCTACGACGACACCGACGCCGAGACGGTGGCCGTGCGTGCCGCGGCCGACCTCGGGGTGCTGTTCCTCGACGGTCTGGCGGACGGAATATGGATAGACGCTCCGGCACTCGACGAGCGGCAGACGGAGCAAATCGAGCTGATGATTCTGCAAGCGGCACGCGTGCGCTTCTCGCGGACGGAGTACATCGCCTGCCCGAGCTGCGGCCGCACGCTCTACGACATCGAAGGCACGCTGGCCGAAATCAAGGCCCGCACGTCGCATCTGAAAAATCTGCGCATAGGCGTCATGGGCTGCATAGTTAACGGCCCGGGCGAGATGGCCGATGCCGACTACGGCTACGTGGGCGCTGCGCCGGGGCGCATAACGCTCTACAAGGGCCGCGAGGTGATAGAGCGCAACATCCCGCAGGAGCAGGCGCTCGACAGGCTCGTGGAGCTCATACGCAGCAACGGCGACTGGGTCGATGCCGAGCAGTAAAAAAAACGGCAGCCGGCGAACACCGGCAGCCCAAACGACGTATATTTGCAACGGGCTTCGACGGTGAAGCCCCGAAAAAACGAAAACGATTATGACACGAACCCTATTCAGCTGCGCCCGCTCGGTCGGCCGGCGCATGTCGAAGCCGGCGGCAGTGCTGGCGCTCTTGCTGGCGGCAGCGCTGCTTCCCGCGTGCGACAAGGACGACGCAGAGACCGACACGGCTGCCATGCAGCTCAACATGATGGACGAGAGCAACGGCAGAACGACGCTCGGAGCATCGAACGTCTACATCAACGACGCCGGCAACTTCCGCTCGTCGTCAGACCTTCTGACCACCTTCGGCAAGAGCGGCCGCGGATTCAACGCCGCACCGGCAATCGACCAGACGGCGACGGAGCTGGCAGTGGTTCCTGGACACTGGTATCAGGTATTCGATGCAGGCGGCTTGCACGTGTTCGCATCGGGCGTATGCGCCTACTCTGTCGCCTCGAAATACCTCAACGTGCGCGCCGACGAGTGGATATACGACAGCGAGGGCATCGCGGCCGGCGCGAAAGTCAGCTTCAAGGAGTGCCGCCCCGCAGCCGGCGTTCTGCCCGAGTGGGACAGCCATGCGGAAGCCGTCGACTACTGCACGTGGCGCTTTCCGGCAGGATGCGAAATCGAGGTAGACACCTCCGATGCGTATGGTGTCCGCGTCACCGTCGAGGGCAGCACCGTGACCGCATATTCGCAATACAACGGCATCGACATCCCCGTACTTCTCCGCAAAGGCTACCTCTACACGCGCACCTACATAACCCCCTGGTAAGCACTACATCGCCTGCGCATGACGGGAAGCTGGGCTGCGGTAAAATCCCCGAAATCGAAATTCGCCCCTGCCGGATTTTACTCCGGCAGGGGCGAATAATTTCCGAAAGACCGCCCGAAAAACCGTTTTCAGCACGCACGGACGCTATCTCGGACGGGATTCGCAGTAGGCGCAACGGCACGTGCCGTCGTCGGCGACGTGGAACAGCGGATCGACATCCTCGGTCGTAGAGATGCAGCGCGCATTGGAGCACGCGAGTTCGGGGCGCACGAGCGCGGGGTCGATTTGCGGCGCCGTGCTGCGGGATTCGCCCTCGGCCCAGCGCAGCAGCGAATAGATGAGCGCCATGCGCACGAACTTGCCGTTCTCGACCTGACGGAAGTAGGCCGCGCGCGGGTCGGCGTCGACGGCGCGCGTAATCTCGTTCACGCGCGGCAGCGGATGGAGGACTATCATGTCGCTCTTCGCCGCGGCGAGCTTCTGCGGGTCGAGCACGAAGCTGTCCTTCACACGGTTGAACTCCTCCTCGTCGAGGAAGCGCTCCTTCTGCACGCGCGTCATGTAGAGCACGTCCAGCTCGGGCATGACCTCCTCCATGGTCGACACCTCGCGGTAGTCGATGCCGCACTTGTCGCACACCTCGCGGCGCATGTACTCCGGCAGGCGAAGCTCGTCGGGAGCGATGAGGATGACGCGCACGCCCTCGTAGCGCGACAGCGCCTTGATAAGCGAGTGCACCGTGCGGCCGAACTTCAAGTCGCCGCAGAAGCCAATGGTGAAGTGGTCGAGGCGTCCCTTCTCGCGCTTGATGGTCAGCAGGTCGGTGAGCGTCTGCGTCGGGTGGGCATGGCTGCCGTCGCCGGCGTTGATGACGGGAATTCCGGCATACTGCGACGCCACCAGCGGCGCTCCCTCCTTGAAGTGGCGCATGGCGATGATGTCGGCGAAGCTGGCGATGACGCGCACCGTGTCGGCCACGGTCTCGCCCTTCGAGACGGACGACGACGCAGCGTCGGAGAAGCCTATCACGCTGCCGCCGAGCTCCATCATGGCCGACGTGAAGCTAAGACGCGTACGCGTCGAAGGTTCGTAGAAGAGCGTGGCCAGCTTCTTGCCGCGGCACACGTCGCTGTACTTCGCACGGTCGGCGATGATGTCCTCGGCGAGGGCTATGATGGAGTCGGTCTCCGCCACCGTCAGGTCGGTGGGTTCTATCAGATGTTTCATTTGCAATTCAAAATTCAAAATTCAAAATTCAAAATCAAGACATATCCCGATATCGAATTCCGAACATCAATTCACAAAATCGGTTTGTTTTCCGCCGGCACACGATACGGCATGCCGGAGCGGCATCTCAAAATCCAGAACCCCAAATTCCAATTTTGAATTTTGAATTCTGAATTTTGAATTTTATCGCCGCATCCAGCTTTCGTCCGAGGGGTTATCGCGGAACTTCAACAGGCGCTCCTTGTCCTCGGGGCGGATGTAGCCCTCGGCGGCTGCGACCTCGACCAGCGCGTCGAGATTCGACAGCGAGTGGTTCGTCACTCCGGCGGCAGCCAGACGCTCCACGCCCTTGCGCATGCCGTAGGTGAAGATGGAGGCCACGCCCAGCACCTCGGCGCCCGCCTCGCGCAAGACGTTGACCACCTCGATGCACGAGCCGCCCGTCGAGATCAGGGCTTCAATGACCACGACCTTCTGGCCCTTCTCCAAACGGCCCTCGAT
>CAMWIG010000068.1 GCA_947174295.1 uncultured Alistipes sp.
AATATAAACATTATTCTTAGACTTCCAACGATGCGACGCAAATATTTTCCACTTTTTCAACACGATAGACATCGTCAAGAAAATATCAGCCATTATTGCGAGAATAGAAAATACGGCTTTTCACCGACGATTTCGGTCATTTCACCCCCGCAAAACCGACAATAGCACGGCAGCAGACCGCCGTCTGCTTTCAATTCGTAACCTCGACTTACCGCTCCGAACGCTCGCGCAAAATCGCGGCACGCCCGAT
Source organism: uncultured Alistipes sp. (assembly GCA_947174295.1). Classification (GTDB taxonomy): domain Bacteria; phylum Bacteroidota; class Bacteroidia; order Bacteroidales; family Rikenellaceae; genus Alistipes. The sequence continues at coordinate 251 of CAMWIG010000068.1, forward strand.
GGCTTTTTTACTCAGACGATAATAATTCGGAGCGAATTTCGTTTATTTCGAAAATAATGTATAACTTTGCGTGATTATTCGCGCATGCGTGCGAACGCGGAAACGATTTAACATGAGAAATTTCAACAAATACCTCGCAGCGGCCATGTTCGTCGCACTCCTGCTGAGCGGATGCGGCATCACCAGCATTCTGCGTTCGGGCGACCCCGAGCTGATATACTCCAAGGCGCTCGAATATCAGGACAAGAAGAAGTGGTCGCGCGCCGCGACTATGTTCGAGGCCATAGAGCACTACTACGTGGGAGCTCCCCGCGAGGACAGCATAATGTTCTACAAGGCCCGCTGCAAATACATGGACCGCGACTACGACACGGCATCGACGCTGCTCGACGAGTTCCGCCGCAAGTTCGGCCGCAGCGCTTTCATCGAGGATGCCGAGAGCATGTACGCGCTCTGCTTCTACTACATGTCGCCGGGCCCCACGCGCGACCAGACGATGACCGCGCAGGCCATACGGTCGCTGAGCGAATTCATGGTGCGCTACCCCAATTCGTCGCGCATCGAGGCGTTCGGAAAGGTAATCGACGAACTCACGCAGCGCCTGCACGACAAGTCGTACAACAACGCATACACCTATTATAAAATAGGACGCCACAAATCGGCAATCGTAGCACTGAAAAACGCTCTGAGGGAGTACCCCGAGTCGAACCACCGCGAGAAGCTGATGTACCTGACGGTGAAGTCGGGATACAAGCTGGCCGAGAACTCAATCACAGAGAAGCAGCAGGACCGCTACCTCTCGATGCTCGACTCCTACTACACCTTCATCGACGAGTTCCCCGAGTCGGAGTACCGCAAGGAGCTCGAAAAACTGGCAGCAAACGCCAAGGACTATCTGGACAAGAACAGTAACAAAGATAACGAATAAGATGGAAATCAAGAAGAACATTCCCAACAACACCATCACCCGCAAGCTGGTGGATTTGGACCGCGAGACAGGCAACATCTACGAGACGATAAACATCATCGCCCGCCGCGCAAACCAAATCTCGACCGAGCTCAAAACCGAGCTCAACCGCAAGCTGGCCGACTTCTCGTCGCCAACCGACACGATGGAGGAGACCTTCGAGAACCGCGAGCAAATCGAGATTTCGCGCTACTACGAGCGTCTGCCGAAGCCGGTAATCATCGCCACCGAGGAGTTCCTCGACGACGAAATCGCATTCCGTCACGGCAACAAGACCGCCGAAAACTAAACCTCGGCCGGCGGGTGCGCGGCATCCGCCGCCGGAAGTTCGGAGAGCCATGCTCAAAGGAAAACACATAATCTTAGGTATAACGGGCAGCATTGCCGCTTACAAGGCGGCAGTGCTGTGCCGTCTGTTGGTACGCGAAGGCGCCGAGGTGAGGGTCGTCATGACACCGCTGGCCAAGCAGTTCATCACGCCGCTGACAATGGCAACGCTCTCGAAGCATCCGATTCTCGTCGAGTTCTTCAACCCCGAGAACGGCGAGTGGAACTCCCACGTCTCGCTCGGCGAGTGGGCCGACTGCCTGCTCATAGCCCCCGCCACGGCCAACACGCTGGCCAAGATGGTGCACGGCATAGCCGACAACCTGCTGCTGACGACCTACCTCTCGGCACGCTCCGCCGTGGCTGTCGCTCCGGCAATGGACCTCGACATGTACGCCCACCCCGCCACGCAGCGCAATCTCGACGAGCTGCGCAGCCGCGGAGTCGCCGTCGTCGAACCCGCCGAGGGAGAGCTCGCGAGCGGACTCTCGGGCAAGGGCCGCATGTCGGAACCCGAAGACATCGTGCGTTTCGTCGACGCACTTCTCAGCGAAAAAAAAAAGAGTCTGAGCGGTAAGCGCTATGTCGTCACGGCGGGCGCCACTATCGAAGCCATCGACCCCGTGAGGTTCATCTCGAACCACTCGACGGGCAAGATGGGCTATGCCATAGCCTCGGCTCTGGCGGCCCGCGGAGCGTCGGTCACGCTGGTGAGCGGCCGCACGACGCTGCCCGTACCGGCAGGAGTCGAGCGGCTCGATGTGCTCTCGGCCGACGAGATGTACCGCGCGACGGTCGAGGCCTTCGCCGACGCCGACGGAGCGGTGATGTGCGCCGCCGTGGCCGACTACACCCCCGCCGAGGTCGCCGACCGCAAGCTGAAAAAGAGCGACGACGACATGGTCATACGCCTGCGCCGCACGCGCGACATAGCGGCCGAGCTCGGCCGCACGAAAGGCGGCCGCATACTCGTGGGCTTCGCACTGGAAACCGACAACGAAGCGGCCAACGCCGCCGACAAGCTCCGCCGCAAGAACTTCGACTTCGTGGTTCTCAACTCGCTGCGCGACGCCGGGGCCGGATTCCGCGGCGACACCAACAAGATAACGCTCATCGACCATGCGGGCGAAGAGCCGCTGCCGCTCATGTCGAAGAGCGAGGCCGCCGAGCGCATAGTCGACAAAATAGAGAACATAACAACCGCCCGCGCATAACTCCCGCCGGCGGCAGCAGCCGGAACCCCGGCGCACGCCCCGACGCACGGAGACCCGGCGCGAACGAAAAAGATAACTTTTACGAACCATGCTGCGACGTCTGTCGGTCGAAAACTACGCCTTGATCGAGCGCCTCGAAATGGAGCTCGACCGCAATCTGAACATCATAACCGGCGAAACCGGCGCCGGAAAGTCGATTCTGCTCGGAGCTCTCGGCCTTCTGATAGGCAACAAGAACGACGGTTCGGCACTCAAAGACACGGCGCGCAACTGCGTGGTCGAGGGGCAGTTCGACCTCGCGGGCTACGGCTTGGAGGAGTTCTTCGACGCCAACGACCTCGACTATGCCGAGCAGACCGTCGTGCGCCGCATCATAACGCCCGCCGGCAAGAGCCGCGCCTTCGTCAACGACGTGCCGGTGCAGCTCGCGCAGCTTCGCGAACTTGGCCGCAACCTCATCGACATACACTCCCAGCACCAGAATCTCATCCTCGCCTCCGAGGAGTTCCGCACACGCGCCCTGGACACCGTGGCCGGCAACGGCGCGCTGCTTGCCGACTATGCGGCGAGCTACGCCCGTCTGGGTGCGCTGCGCCGCGAGCTTGCGGCACACGAAGCCGAGACCGCGGCGGCCCGCCGCGACGAGGAGTGGCTGCGCTTCCAGTGCGACGAGCTCACCGCAGCCGAGCTGCGCGAGGGCGAAATCGAAGAGCTCGAAAGCGAGCAGGCCGTGCTCTCCGACGCCGACCGCATAAGCGAGGTGCTCACCTCGATACGCAACGCCTTCGACGACGAGCAGACGGGAGTCCTGCTCCGCCTGAAAAGCGCCGAAAACGACCTTTCGCACATCCGCGAGAGCTACCCCGCAGCAGCCGAAGCGGCCGAGCGCATACGCACGGCCATGCTCGACCTGAAAGACCTCGGAGTCACGATTGCCGCCGACAGCGAACGCATCGAAGCCGACCCCGCGCGTCTGCAAAAGGTCGACGACCGTCTGGCCACGCTCTACACGCTTCTGCGCAAGCACCGCGCGGAGTCCCTGCCGGAGCTCATCGCCCTGCGCGACGGCTACCGTGCGAAACTCGCAGCCATAACTCACAGCGACGAGCGGCGGAACGCCCTGCACGAAGCCATCGCCGCCGCCGAACGCGAAGCCGACGCGCACGCCGACGCCCTGCACGAGGCGCGCGCAGCAGCAGCCCCGCTCTTCGCCGGACAGATAATCGCCACGCTCGCCGACCTCGGCATGGCCGGCACGCGCTTCGAAATCACGCTGGGCGACGGAGGAACGCTCGCCCCGACGGGCCGCGACCGCGTGGAGTACATGTTCTCGGCCAACCCGGGAGCACCCTTGCAGCCTGTCGACCGCATAGCATCGGGCGGCGAGACGTCGCGCGTGATGCTGGCCATGAAGGCCATGCTGGCACGACGCATGAAGCTCCCGACGATAATCTTCGACGAAATCGACACCGGCGTCTCGGGCCGCATCGCCGACTCGATGGGCGGCATTATCAGTTCGCTGGCCGAGTCGATGCAGGTCGTCGACATCACGCACCTGCCGCAGGTGGCGTCGAAAGGCGATACGCACTTCGTGGTCTACAAACGCGACGGCCGCACCGACATACGGCAGCTCACGGCCGCAGAGCGCGAGACCGAAATCGCCAAGATGCTCTCCGGCAGCGAGATTACCGACGCCGCACGTGCGCAGGCTCGCATTCTCCTCGCAAAAAAATAGTTCAGCCGGGATGCCGCGTGCGGTAATTTCACCGAAAAGACGTATATTTGCAATTATTAATCACAAAAACAGACAATCATGGAGATAGAAGGCACAGTATACAGAATCATGCCCGAGACCAGCGGAACGTCGGCACGCGGCGAGTGGCACCGTCAGGACGTGGTATTCGAATACACGGACGGCGCATACCAGCGCAAGCTGAGCGTCACGTTCTTCAACAAGCCCGAAGAGGTGGCGCGTCTGCGCGAGGGTGCGGCATACGTCGTATCGTTCAACATCGAGTCGCGCGAGTACCAGGGACGCTGGTACACCGACGTGCGCGCATGGCGCGTGCAGCCCAAGCAGCCGGCACAGCCCGCGCCCGCTCCGATGCCCGACATGCCGCCCGTCATGGAGGAACCCTCCTACTCGTCGCCCGCAGCATCGGCCGAAGTCGACGACCTTCCGTTCTAAACGAACGCCCGGCAATCGAATCCGCAGCGAGCGTTGTCATCCTGAGCGTCAGCCAGAATCCGGCTCTCCGATGGAGAGAGTCCAAACAAGCCGACGGGGAAGAATCTTGCGTCGCGATGGAGGAACAGCACTCAGGGCCTTGCAATTGCATTTCGGCCAACACTCCGAAATGCCGTTACGGTCTCCCAGCGAAGGGAGACCGTTTTTTCGTGTATGATTCGTATATTGACAAGCGGCGGCGAATCGGCTATCTTAGCCGCTGTTCCGGCCGACCGGCCGGAGCGCAAACCTCAAAAATCACAATACGCATGACTACCGAAGATTTCGTAAGGCTGGTATATCCGGCTGCATGCCGTTCGTCTGCGAAGAGCGGCATATCTCCACTGTTCATCACGGCTCAGGCCGCCCTCGAATCGGGCTGGGGCCGCCGGCGCATCGGGCGCTGGAATCTGTTCGGCATCACGCGCGGCAGCTGGACGGGCCCGTGCGTCGCCGTGGAGACCACCGAGTACTTCCGCCGCCCCGACGTGCGGTTCTCTCCGCCCGAGGAGGTGCTGTCGGTCGAGCGGCTCGACGACGGACGCTACCGCTACCGTGTGCGCCGTCTGTTCCGCGACTACCCGACGCTCGAAGCGGCGATAGACGACCACTGCGCCGTCCTGCGCGGCTCGGGCTTCGCCGATGCCTGGCCTCACCGTGCCGACCCCGAGGCGTTCGTCGAACGCTTGCAGGACTCCGTCGGTTCGCGTTACGCCACCTCGCCCGACTATGTCGACGTCATGCGACGCATGTTCGCCACCGTCGCCCGCCTGCTCCGCAAAACGGGACTCGACTCAGCCGCCGAATAGCGTCACAAATGGTCGATTCGGCGGCGGTACTCAGCAGCGGCCGACTCGTCGAACTGTGCGAGGCAGGAGTCTATCTCGCGCAGTATCCGCGCCCGCTCCTCGGGCAGGCGTCCCGAGAGGGGCAGCGTGTTGGAGACGGTGTCGGCCATCAGCACGACCGAAACGTTCAGCGCGGCGACGAACTCGCGCAGCTCCTCCAACCGTTCGCGCTCGCCGGCCTCGCGAAATGCCCCCGACTGCACGTCGTGCCACAACGGTGCGTCGGGAAAGAGCGTGAGAGAAACCACCGAGACAATCTTAGGATGCAGGGCGTTGAACATCCGGGCCGTGGCACGGGCGGCGCGACGGCCGTTTCCCGCCCCTGCGAGCCCCGTCATATAGGTGAAATAGTACTCGATGCCGGCCTGGTCGAGTTTACGGCACTGCTCGACGGTATCGGCTGCCGCAGTGCCCTTGTTCATCAGGCGCAAAGTCTCGTCGTCGCCCGTCTCGGTGCCGATGCTCAACCCCGTGACACCGCGCGCCCGCAGTTCGCGCAGCTCTGCGACGCTCTTCTGCCGTATGTCGGCCACGCGAGCGAACATACCCACGGTCTCGACCTTCGGCAGAAAATCGCGGATGCGGTCGACGAGCCGCACCAGACGGCCGAAGCTCAGCACGAAAGGATTGGCGCCGACCAGAAAAACCCTGCGCGCCCGCGGCTGCATGCGGGCGATTAGCGCGAGGTCGTGCTCTATCTCCTCCATGGGCGACACCCGAAAGCGCAGGTCGCCGTAGAGCGAACAGAAGCGGCACCGGTGGTGCGAGCAGGCGGTCGTCGCCTGCAACAGCACCGACCACGCTTCGTAGGGCGGGCGCCACACCGTGCCGGTGAAGTGTTGTTGCGATAATGTTTCCATATTTTTTTCGTAAATTCGCAGCGAAGATAAGTCGCAAACGACGACCGAACAAGAGCTTACAGCGGCGTAAGCCGCTCACGCCAGCATTAGTTTCGGTCGGCGGCAGCACCTTACGAAGATGAAAAAAATGCAAAAAAACCGACCGCTTTCGCCCGCCTGCCGCATGATTGAGCGGCTGGGGCAGCGCTGGACGCTGCTGACGCTCTGCACGCTCGACGACGGCGGAACGCTCCGCTTCAACGAACTGCAACGCCGCATCGAGGGTGGCATCTCGGAGCGCATGCTCGCCGCCACGCTGCACGACCTCGAATCGGCCGGGCTCGTCCGCCGCACGCTCTACCCCGAGGTACCGCCGAGGGTGGAGTACACCCTAACCGGCAAGTACGACTCCTTGCGCCCGATTCTCGACTCCTTGCTGAGGTGGGCGCACGAAAATGCGGCGGAGTGACGCCGCACTTCGCCGCATAACGCCCCCTCTGTGCAGACAAAGCCGCTCGCGGCACCGCAAAACGAAAAGCCGCATCCCGAATTACGGGATGCGGCTTGCATTATGTATGCGCGACTGCGATTATGCAGCCTGCTCGTTTTTGAGTTCGAGGTAGAACTTGGCCAGAACGGTCTGATAATAAGGTACAATCCACAGCAGCGGGATGAAGAGCAGAATCGCACTCAGAATGCACAGACCCACGCAACCCAGTATCATCAGGAACAGCGTCATGCGGTGACCGCGCATCATGGCCGCACTGCGGTCGATGGCCTCGTTGGGTTTGAGATCGGGATTCTCGGCCAGAATCATCGCCGTCATGCTGTAATCGATCGCCTTGATGATTCCGGGAACGATGAGCAGCAGCATCCACAGGAAAGTGTAGACGTTGACGAGCAGCATCGTGACGACCGCCTTCTTGTAGTAGGTCTCGTTGAACGCAACGAACATGTTGCCGACAGCCGGCTGCTGTCCGTCGCGGACGAAGTTCAGGAACATCATGACGAAACCGAAACCGAGCGGCAGAACGACTCCGATTTGAAGGATGATGTAAACGAGCGACAGCAAGGAGCTTTCACTGCCCGAAATTGCGGCGATAACGCCCATCAGAACGAAGTAAACCAGGGTCGGGACGATTACCCCCCCCCACTTGCCTTTCAACGCCTCACGCGCAGCGAGACGGATTTCAGAGTTTGTTTTCATATCATTAAAAGTTTGGAAAAGTTCGTTTCAGGAGCGCAATTGATAATGAATAAATTATACTAAATCATCGCATCCCGTCCAAAATGACAAAACGTACCCGATTACTAATTACTCATTCCCAATTACTCATTGCGTAAGCCTACTTCGCATACGAAACCGCGCGGGTTTCGCGAATGACCGTAATTTTCACTTGACCCGGATAGGTCATCTCGTCCTGAATCTTCTTCGCTATGTCGTGCGACAGGCTCTCCGACTCCTGGTCGCTCAGCTTGTCGGCGCCGACTATCACACGCAGCTCGCGGCCGGCCTGAATGGCGTAGGTCTTCACCACGCCCGGATAGGAGAGCGCTATGTCCTCCATCTCCTTCAAACGCTTGATGTAGGACTCAACGACCTCGCGTCGTGCTCCGGGACGTGCTCCCGATATGGCATCGCACACCTGAATAATCGGTGCGATGAGCGACGTCATCTCCATCTCGTCGTGGTGGGCGCCTATGGCGTTGCACACCTCGGGCTTCTCCTTGTATTTCTCGGCGAGCTTGGCTCCGATGATTGCGTGCGGCAGTTCGGGCTCATCGTCGGGCACCTTGCCGATATCGTGCAGCAGACCAGCGCGGCGCGCAGCCTTGGGGTTGAGTCCCAGCTCCGAAGCCATGATGCCGGCGAGGTTCGCAGTCTCGCGGGCGTGTTGCAGAAGGTTCTGACCATACGACGAGCGGTACTTCATCTTGCCGATGAGACGTATCAGCTCGGGGTGCAGGCCGTGTATTCCGAGGTCGATGGTCGTGCGTTTGCCGACTTCGGCAATCTCCTCCTCGATCTGCTTCTTGACCTTTGCCACGACCTCCTCGATACGGGCCGGGTGGATGCGTCCGTCGGTCACGAGCTGGTGCAGGGCCAGACGGGCTATCTCGCGGCGCACGGGGTCGAAACCGCTCAGGATGATGGCCTCGGGAGTATCGTCTACGATAATCTCAATGCCCGTCGCAGCCTCCAATGCGCGGATGTTGCGGCCCTCGCGGCCGATGATGCGGCCCTTGACCTCGTCGCTGTCGATGTTGAACACCGTCACGGCATTCTCGATTGCCGTTTCGGTCGCCACGCGCTGTATCGACGCCACGATGATTCGCTTGGCCTCCTTGGTCGCCGTGAGCTTGGCCTCCTCGATCGTGTCGTTGATGTATGTCGCGGCGTCGGCCTTGGCCTCGGCCTTCATGTTCTCCACGAGAATATTCTTGGCATCCTCGGAGCTCATGCCCGAAATCTGCTCCAAGCGGCGGTTCTGCTCGCGCATGACCTGCTCCAACTCCTCGCGCTTGTGTTCCAGCAGCGACTGCTGGCTCTGCATCTGCTCTTTGAGGCGGTCGTTCTCGCGAATGCGGTTTTCGAGGTCGCGCTGCTGGTTCTGCAACGAGGTTTCGAGCTGCTTGGCGCGCTGCTCGGCCTGCGCGAGCTTCTGGTTGCGCTCGTTGACCTGACGGTCGTGCTCGCTTTTGAGCTGCATGAACTTCTCCTTGGCTTGGAGAATCTTCTCTTTCTTTATCATCTCGCCCTCGTTCTCGGCCTCCTTGACAGCCGCTTCGCGACGCTTGCGGAGGTTGTTCTTCATCACGTAGTTTGTGACGAGAACGTAGACCACGATTGCCACGAAAGCCGATAAACCGGCGGTTAACAATAACATCGTATCCATTATCAATATATATT
>CAMWIG010000069.1 GCA_947174295.1 uncultured Alistipes sp.
TTTCGCCGATTGCACACGACACCATAACAAAAAAGCAAGGGCGCAGGTGCAGCCCTTTCGGTAGGCCTCGCGAGCCTTGGAATGGTAACTGCCCTTACGCCCAAGCCAGCCGCCCGCACCAGGTGCAGGGGCAAAGCAATGGTTTCGGACAAATTTTATATCGAGAAATACCTATTGCAAAGACGATAGTCGAAAGTTTAGAGCGGTATAAAAGTTTGTCCTAACCTTTAATTATATATGTCGGCGGCTACGTAGCCGCATCTGTCTGCAAAGGTAACATAATTTTTCAATTCTTAATTATGCGACCCGTCGAAATGAAATGTTACGGAGCGTAGACTTGGCTTATAACCAAAAGGCTCTGGTAAACCTGACACTATAAGCACAAAAGAGCCCACGCCCGTAACGTAGATGTTATACCCGTCCTTACGCCGGACATGGGCCGGCGCTCGTGGGACTAAATCTGTGCTTTGCCAGTGTCTAAAATTTTACCAGAATTTTTTGGTTGGCAAAGTTCACGAATCCGTCTTCCGACGGATCGCTTATCGCAAAGATAATACAAATAATCCGAATTTACAGCCGATTATGCTTTTTTTGTGCTGCGGAGCGTTGTTCGCGTTGCGATATCCGTTCCGCGGATTGGCCCGGGAGCCGTATGGAGCATAGGAAACGGCGTGCGGACTTTCGAAAAACCGCACGCCGTTTAATCGCTCGTTGCCCTTGGTGATTTCTAATTGCCGACAGGCGGTTGTCCGTCGCTGTTGACGAAGCCCAGCAGGATTTCGGCCGCGCGGGCGGGCTCCTCGATGAAGCCCATGTGGCCCGAGTCGTCGAGCCATGCCACCTCGGCCTGAGGATGCGCCGCGGCGATGGCCTCGGCGGTCTCGGCGGGGATGTAGCCGTCCTTGCGGCCGAAGATGAAGAGCTGGCGCACGGAGCTGCGGCGCAGCATCTCGTTGCGGTCGGGCCGCAACGTCATGCCGCCCAGAAGCGCCACGATGCCGGCATCCTCGGTGACGAAAACCTGCTCGGTGAGGTCCTCTATGTAGTCCGACATCCGGCGGCGGTTCTCCTCGGCGAAGCCTGCCGCGGGGGCTATGCGGGCGATGAGGTCCTTCTTGCCGGCGCGCACGAGGTCGATTTCGCGCCGGCGGTCGGCGCGCTTCTGCTCGCTGTCGGGGTTGGGCGTCGAGGAGAAGAGCACCACGCCGTCGAGAATCTCGGGGTAGAGCTCGCACACGGCGAGTGCCGCGTAGCCGCCCATCGAGTGGCCCACGAGCGTGCAGCGTTCGATGCCGAGTGCGTGCAGTGCGTCGCGCACGACGCCCGCCAGGTACTCCATGGTGTGCACCTCGCCCTTGACCTCGGAGATGCCGTGGCCCGGCAGATCGAGCGTCACCACGCGCACGCTGCGGTAGAGCAGCGGCACGAAATCCTCCCAGACCAGAAGCGATTCGAGGTAGCCGTGGAGCAGAACCACGCAGCGCTCGCCCTGCTGCGAGTCGCAGACGTGAAGGGCCGTGTCGCCGGCCATTATGAATTTTTCAATCATAGCGTTTCGTGTTTTGCGACTGCAAGTTTAACCAAAATTTTCCATTCCGCCGCCGGCCTGTGCCGCGCCGCGCGATATTTTTTCGATTTGTCCCGCTACATTTGGTCGGGTTTGTAATTTCGACTATCTTTGTCGATTGAGCCGAAGATAACATCGAATATGGAGAACGTAACAGAGCAAAACCGGAACAACGATGCTGCGCAGGGCGGGCCGAAAACCGCTTCGCAGTGCAGGACAGTGCGTTATGTCAGGTGCCACGGGTCGTCGAACCGCTTCGTGATGGTCGACGGCGTGGCCGAGGCCGACGCTCTGGCGGGCGTCGATTTAGGGCGTCTGTCGCGCCGGGTGTGCGACTCCCGGTGCGCGACGGGCGGGGCTGACGGACTGCTGGTGTTCGCCGCCGGGGAGGGCGGCTACGCCATGCGCATGTTCAACCCCGACGGCTCGCAGGCCGAGATGTGCGGCAACGGAATACGCTGCGTGGCGCGTCTGGCCGCCGACCTGCTTCACGCCGGCGAGTTCACGCTCTTCTCGGGCGGACGGCCCTACCGCATAACCCGCGGCGAGCCGATAGGCGAGGGGCTTGCCACGTTCGGCGTCGAGATAGGCGTCGCGACATCGGGCCCGGATTTCGGATTCTTCGGCCCGGACGAGACGTTCGTCGGCAAGGTGATTGCTCCGCTCGACGGAGAGCTGCGTTTCACGGCGCTGAATCTCGGCAATCCGCACGTTACGGCCTGCGTCGAACGCATCGACATGGAGCTCCTGCGGCGTCTGGGCGAGCGTGTCAAGCAGCTGCCCGGGGTCTTTCCGCACGGTGTGAACGTGAGCCTTTACGAGTGCGGGCCCGACGGCCTGTTCGTCGCGACCTACGAGCGCGGAGCGGGCATAACCTCGTCGTGCGGCACGGCCATGACGGCATCGGCCACGGCGGCGGCGCTGCTCGGCCTGATACCGTTCGGCGCCGAGGTCGACGTGCGCAACAGCGGCGGCATGGTGCGCTGCCTGCCGCAGCGTGCCGCCGACGGAGCGCTCGGCACGCGTCTGACGGGCAACGCAACATACGAGTTCGCAGGCAGATTCCTTACCGACGCCGCGGGCGCAGTGTCGGAGGTGACGGTAGACGAACGGTTCGACGCCGAGACGCAGGCATACGGCCGCTTCGCCGCGAATGTGAAAAAAAGAGACTGAAAAACATAACGACAATATGCGAAACGCTATTTTCAAACATCGTTCTATTAGGCGATACAAGCCGACGCCGATTCCCGCCGACGTGCTGCGGGATATTCTCGAAGCCGCATCGCGCGCTTCGACATGCGGAAACATGCAGCTCTATTCGTTGATAGTCACGCAGTCGCAGGAGCTGCGCGAGAAGCTCGCACCGTGCCACTTCAACCAGCCCATGGTGACCGAAGCTCCGTGCGTGGTCACCGTATGCGCCGACGTGCACCGATTCTCGATGTGGTGCGACCAGCGCGACGCCAAGCCCGCATACGACAACTTCGCGTGGTTCGTGAACGCCGCGACGGACGCCCTGCTGGCGGCGCAGAACCTCGTCATCGAGGCCGAGACCCACGGACTCGGCGTGTGCTACCTCGGCACCACGCTCTACACGGCCGCCGAGATTGCCAAGATTCTCGCCCTGCCGAAGGGCGTGATGCCGCTGACCACCGTCGTGGTGGGATATCCCGCCGAGGAGCCGCCCCTTACGGACCGCCTGCCGCTGGAAGCGGTCGTGCACTACGAAAACTACACCGAGTACACGGCTGCCGAAATCGACGAGCTGTGGGCCGAGCGCGAGGAGTCGGAGCAGATGAAGCGCATCGTCGCCGAGAACGGCGAGGAGAATCTGGCGCAGGTGTTCACGCGCCACCGCTACCGTGCGGAGGACAATCTGGCCATATCGCGCTCGTACTTCGAGCTGCTGAAACGTCAGGGTTTCTTCAACAACTGAGTCTGTTCAACAACCGGCGCGCCGTGAAGATGTCGTGGAGAATATTGCCGCTCGTCGCGCTCTGCCTGCTGGCGGGGTGCAGCGTCACGCGCCGTGTTCCCGAGGGGAGGTATTTCCTGCAAAAGGTGACCGTGGAGCCCGACGACGAGACGCCGAAAAAGGAGCGCATAACGGCGGCGGAGCTCGAACGATATGTCCGGCAGTCGCCCAACAAGCGCTTCCTCGGCACGAATCTATACGTGTGGATATACAATCTGGCAAATCCCGGGAAGCAGAACTGGTGGAACAACCTCAAACGCAAGATAGGCCGCGAGCCCGTGCTATACGACCAGGCGCTCACCGAGCGCTCGGCCGAGAACCTGAAAATATACATGGATTCGCGAGGGTACTACTCCTCGGAGGCGACATACGAAGTCGACACGCTGCGCCGCCCGAAGCGCGCATACGTGACTTACCGCACGCGGCAGGGGCTGCCATATCGGATAGTGAGCGTGAAGTACGACTTCCGAGACCGTTTCCTCGGGCAGATTCTCGAACCCGATACTGCGCAGTCGCTGGTGCGGCGGGGCGAGGTGCTCGACATCTCGGTGCTCGACGCCGAGCGCAAACGCGTAACCGAGTATCTTAAACAGCGCGGATACTACGACTTTTCGGTCGGCAACATCGAGTATCTGGTCGATACGCTCATGGGCGGCCGTCGGGCGGCCGTGACGATGGTGGTCAAGCAGACCGTCGCCGGGTATGACGAGCGGGGCGAGGCCGTGATGGACAACAACACGGTATACCGCATAGGCGAGATAAACGTATTTCCGAACTTCGACCCCACGGTGGCGGTCGGAGACCCCGACTACGTGAGCCGGCTCGACACGACGAGCTACCGCGGGCTGAACATCATAGCGGCAGGCCGTCCGAATGTCCGGGCCCGCGTGCTGAGAGCGATGATTCCGATATATCCCAACAGCGTCTACGACATCGACCGCGTGTCGCGGACATATCAGGACATAATGTCGATGGGGTACTTCAAGAGCACCAAAATCAACTTCGCCGTGCAGCCGCAGGGCGATGCCGCGGACGACTACGTGACATATATCGGCGACGGGGCCCAGAGCGACTCCGCGCAGCTGCTGCGCGCAAGGGAGGGGTATCTCACCTGCAACATACTCTGCACGCCGGCGTTGAAGCAGAGCTTCAAGGTGGAGTTGGAGGCCAGCACGACGTCGAGCTTCTACGGTGTGAACGCTACGGTCGGGTATCAGCACCGCAACATATTCCGCGGAGCCGAGGCGTTCGACGCCGCAGTGACGGTCGGATACGAATACTACATCCGCAACAACACGTCGCATACGCGCCACGCGCGCGAGCTGGGAATCACGGCCGGACTCTCGTTCCCGCGTCTGCTGCTGCCCGTGCGAACCGTGCGGTTCCGCTCGGTGAACCAGCCGCTCACGCGTCTGCAACTCTCCATGTCGTTTCAGGACAGACCCTACTACCGCCGAACGCTGGCGGGCGCCATGTGGACATACTCGTGGTCGAACAACCGCTACTCGTCGTTCTCGGTCAGCCCGGCGAACATCAACGTCATCGACCTGAAAAGCATAGACCAGAACTTCCTGGACGCGATAGGCAATCCCTATCTGCGCGAGAGCTTCCGCTCGCAGCTCGTGGCCGGAATCTCGGGAACATACACCTACAACAACCAGCGGCGCAACCTCGGCGGCGACGCCACGCTCGTGCGATTCAACTGGGAGACCGCCGGCAACCTCATTCAGGGGCTCGAATCGCTCTTCTCGAAACACGCCGCAGGCGAGGACTACTACACGATTTTCGGCCTGCGCTACAACCAGTATTTCCGTGTCGACCTCAGCGTGAGCCACAAAATCATGCTCGGCGAGAAGACTGCCGTCGCCGGGCGTCTGTTCGGCGGTTTCGGCATGGCATACGGCAACGGTCAGACGCTGCCCTACGACCGATTCTTCTACGCCGGCGGCAGCAACAGCATGCGCGGCTGGACGCCGCGGACGCTCGGACCGGGCGGGCAGCTCGCGCCGGAGTACCGCCCCGACTACGACCGCAACCGCTACAACTACCCGCAGCAGGTGGGCGACATAAAGCTCGAAGCCAACATCGAACTGCGCTTCCCGATATGGGGCATCTTCTACGGCGCGACGTTCCTCGACCTGGGCAACGTGTGGATGCGCCGCGACTCCGACCCGGCGGCCGAATTCCGTTTCGACCGATTCTACAAACAGCTGGGTTTCAACACGGGACTCGGAATCAGACTCGACATCAAGTTCGCCGTGCTGCGTCTGGACTGGGGTATCCGGCTCCACGACCCCAACTGCCCGGCGGGCGAGCGGTGGATTCACGACTTCCGCTGGAAGAATACGGCGCTCAACTTCGGCGTGGGCTATCCGTTCTGATGCTGCCGGATGGCGAAGTCCGGGCGGCGGGTGTATGCCGGCCGCGGGACTGAGGGCCGGCCGGGGTCTGGCGGCGAGGCTGTGCAGCGGCGGCAGGGCGAAAATTTCGTTTTGTCGGCGAGTTTTACTACTTTTACGGCGATTTAAAGGACTTAATTATAGAAACATGGGATTTTTCGATTTGTTCAAGAAAAAACAGGATACGCCTCAGGCATCGCAGGCCGGTGCGGACGGGCAGTCGGCGGCGGACGGAGTCTCTGCGGCCGAACCTTCGGCCGAGGAGCGTCGCGAAGAGCTCGATGCCGGACTGGAAAAGACCAAGAGCGGACTCTTCTCGAAGCTGGCGCGCGCCGTGGCAGGCCGTTCGACTGTCGACGAGTCGGTGCTGGACGATTTGGAGGAGGTGCTCATAACGTCTGACGTCGGTGTGGAGACTACCGTGAAGATTATCCGCCGCATCGAGGAGCGCGTGGCGCGAGACAAGTACATGAATGCCGCGGAGCTTAACGGCATACTGCGCGACGAAATATCGGCCCTCATGGAGGAGGCCCACGGTTCGGAACGCGACTTCGGGCTCGACGTGCAGCCCGGCACGCCCTACGTTCTCATGGTGGTCGGCGTAAACGGTGCGGGAAAGACGACCACGATAGGCAAGCTCGCCGCGCAGCTCCGCAAGGCGGGCCGCAAGGTGTGGATAGGCGCGGCCGACACGTTCCGTGCGGCGGCGATTGACCAGCTGGCCGTGTGGGCCGAGCGCGCGGGCGCGACGATGATACGTCAGGAGATGGGCTCCGACCCGGCGTCGGTGGCCTTCGACACGTTGAAGTCTGCGCTGGCCAACGGCGCCGACGTGGTGCTTATCGACACGGCGGGCCGTCTGCACAACAAGGTGGGGCTGATGAACGAGCTCACCAAGATACGCAACGTCATGGACAAGGTCATTCCCGGCGCTCCGCACGAGGTGATGCTCGTGCTCGACGGCTCGACGGGGCAGAACGCCTTCGAGCAGGCGCGCCAGTTCACGCAGGCGACGCAGGTGACCTCGCTCGCCATAACGAAGCTCGACGGCACGGCCAAGGGCGGCGTGGTGATAGGCATCAGCGACCAGTTCCATATTCCCGTGCGATACATCGGCATCGGCGAGGGAATCGACCAGCTGCGCATGTTCGACCGCCGCGAGTTCGTCGACGCTCTGTTCGGCGAGAAACATTGATTGGTGTGTTGACGCGGCGGCGTTGCGCTGCTGCCGCGAAATATCGAAAACTTGAAGATGAAGAAGATAAACGTCATAACGCTCGGCTGTTCGAAGAATACGGTAGACAGCGAGCACCTTATGGCTCAGCTTGCCGCGGCGGGATACACGGTCGTGGCTGACAGCGACCGCACGGATGCCAAGGTGGTGGTAATCAACACATGCGGATTCATCGGCGACGCCAAGCAGGAGTCGGTCGACATGATTCTGCGCGCGGCGGCGGCCAAGACAGCCGGCAAAATAGAGAGGCTGTTCGTGATAGGCTGCCTCTCGGAGCGGTATGCCGACGAGCTCAGGGCCGAACTGCCCGAAGTAGACGAGTTTTTCGGCGTGAAGGATTGGGCCGGCATAGCCCGCGCGCTGGGCGCCGTGCATCGCAGCGAGTTGGAGACCGAACGCTGCCTGACTACCCCGAAGCACTACGCCTACCTCAAAATATCGGAGGGCTGCAACTGGAAGTGCGGCTACTGTGCCATTCCGCTCATCCGCGGCGAACACGTCTCGGTGCCAATGGAGCAGGTCGTGGCCGAGGCCGAGAGGCTGGTGGCTAAGGGCGTGCGTGAGATTATGGTCATCGCGCAGGATACGACCTATTACGGTCTGGACCTCTACGGCCGGCGCCGTCTGGCCGAGCTGCTCGAACGGCTCTGCCGCATCGAGGGCTTGGAGTGGATACGTCTGCACTACGCCTATCCGACGGCATTCCCCGACGATGTGGTCGAGGTGATGGCGCGCGAGCCGAAAATATGCAAATATCTCGACATCCCGTTCCAGCACATATCCGACGCGCAGCTCTCGGCGATGAAGCGCCGCCACACGAAGGCCGATGCCTACCGTCTGGTGGAGCGGCTGCGTGCGGCGATTCCCGACATCGCCCTCCGCACGACGCTGCTGGTGGGCTATCCCGGGGAGACGGAGGCCGATTTCGCGGAGTTGGAGCAGTTCGTGCGCGACGTTCGTTTCGAGCGTCTGGGAGTCTTCGCCTACTCGGAGGAGGAGGGGACGTATTCGGCGCGCGAGCTGACGGACGACGTGCCCGAAGAGGTAAAGGAGCGGCGCGTGGAGCGCATCATGTCGTTGCAGCGCGAGATATCGCTTGCCGGCAACGCTGCGCGCGTGGGACGCACGGTGCGTGTGGTGGTCGACTCGCGTCAGGGCGACTACTACGTCACCCGCTCGCAGTACGACTCGCCCGAGGTCGACGAAGAGATACTCGTGCCGGCCGCCGGCCGCCGGCTTTTGCGCGGCCGTTTCTACGACGTAAGAATCACGGCGGCAGAGGAGTACGACCTCTACGGCGAGCTGGCTGAGTGACGGCGACGGCGCCCGGTGCGCATCTCGGTGCAACAAAGGTTTGCTTTTTCCGTTATTTATGCGTATCTTTGACTTCGTCTTAGATACTTCGTCTCGGCGGAAATGCGACCATGTCGGCTTTTGTGCCTGAGACGTCGGTTCGGGAGTTGTTAACTTCTTCGTGGGAGCATGGCTGAAAAGGGCGTCATAATGAACATAGCATCGCAGGTGAATCGTCTTCTCGACGACCATCGCACGCTGGCCCGGGCTTGTCGCGAACTCACGGCCGAACGCGATGCGCTGCGTGCCGAGAACCGCGAGTTGCAGCAGACGGTGCACGAGCAGAAAGGCGAGCTTTCGCGGCTTCGGCTCAGCGACGGACTCAGCGGAGGAGCAGCCGACAGAGAGCAGGCGCGGGCACGCATAAACCGTTTGTTGCGGGAGGTGGACCGATGCATAGCGCTGCTCAACAAACAGGAGGAGAAAGGAGACGAATGACGATGGCCAAGGACGAACTTTCCATACGGTTGATGATTGCCGGCAAGCGATATCCGATGAAAATCGCCCCTGAGAAGGAGGAGGTTTACCGTCAGGCGGAGTCCGAAATAAACGACTATTTCGCCCGCATACGACAGCGGAAGTACAAATACTTCGAGGATCGGGACTACTTAGCGCTTGCGGCCTTGAAGTTCGCCATCGACAAGGTCGATATGGCCCGCAGCCGCGAAGTGCTGGACGAGGACATGCGCGCCTTGGAGAGAATCGACGCTGCGCTGGCGGACTATCTCGACGGCGAAGCGCTGAAATAACGAAAAACACGCGGCGTCGCGACGACGTCTGCAGGTTCTTTAAATACGGAACAGAAATCTACCCGCACAGATTCCTTCAAGCTTTGCGAAACTGAACAATTTTTACATTGGGGTCAACTCGCATGCGAGTCAAAATCAGGCCTTAACCCCTCACGGGGTGTGCGCTGCGGCGCACCGTTGGAAGATTGCGATCGACGAGCCCCCACACTTGACTTATCGGCAGATTCGTCAAACAAGATTAAGGAATAGGTGCGGGTTTGTGTGAAACATTTTCTAACTAATATATATTGG
>CAMWIG010000070.1 GCA_947174295.1 uncultured Alistipes sp.
AACGCACCGAGCTGCTGCTCGGAAACGAAAAACTCGAACGACTGCGCCGGGCGACCGTACTGGTCGTCGGGCTGGGCGGAGTGGGAGCCTACGCCGCGGAGATGATAGCCCGCGCCGGCGTAGGCCGCATGACGATAGCCGACGCCGACGCCGTGAGCGAAAGCAACATAAACCGTCAGCTCGTGGCGCTGCACTCCACCGTCGGACGGCAGAAGGCCGATGTGCTGGCCGAGCGCCTGCGAGACATAAATCCCGAAATAGAGCTGACGGTAGTCAACGAATACATCCGCGACGAGAAGACCTACGAACTGCTCGACTCGGCCCGGTTCGACTACGTGGTCGACGCCATAGACACCCTCTCGCCGAAGATGGCGCTCATAGCGGCGGCGCTCGAACGCGGCTACCCTCTCGTGAGCTCGATGGGCGCGGGAGCCAAGACCGACCCCGCGCGCATGGAGATAGCCGACATAGGAAAAACCCACCACTGCCCGCTGGCTCACATGCTGCGCAAGCGTCTGCACAAAATCGGAATCCGAAGCGGCTTTCAGGCCGTATTCTCGCCCGAGCCGATACGCGAAGGGGCGATGATAATCTGCGAGGAGCAGAACAAGAAATCGAACGTCGGCACCATATCCTACATCCCGGCGATGTTCGGCATAGGCTGCGCGTCGGTGGTCATCCGCGGTATAATAGGCGAATTCCCGGCCTGACAGACCTTATATTAATATTCTCTTGCCGAAACAGGAAAAAACAGCTATCTTAGTGGAACAAAAATAAGACAAGCGATGAAAAAAATCATAACGACAACGACTCTGCTCCTCGCCGCCGCAACTATCGGAGCGCAAGCGCAGGAGAACCGCGCCGCCAGCACGGCGACAGTAACGGCCGACACGTCGACGGCCCGCAGCGAATGGCTGCCCGAATTCACCGAAGTGAAAGTCGCGGCACGCATCGCCATACGCTTCGTGCGCGTGACCGAAGCCGAGGCCCCGCGCATAGCATACGACACGAAGGGTGTGACGGACAGCAAATTCCGCGCCGCCGTCGACAAGAACGGAGTACTCGCCATATCGGAAAAGGTATCGCTCGACAAACGCAGCGCTACCGAAGTGACCGTATATTACCATTCGCTCTCGAAAATCGCAATAGCCGATGCCGACGCCGAATTCGCCGAGCCGATGGTCGAACGCATGGCCAGCATGCGTGTTTCGGACGGCGCCACGGTGACGGTCGAACTCGACACGCAGGACTTCGAAGCCGTCGTGACGGGCAAAAGCCGGCTGAATCTCTCGGGGTCGACGCGCTATCTCGAATTGGAG
The DNA here is from genome assembly GCA_947174295.1 of uncultured Alistipes sp. GTDB lineage: Bacteria > Bacteroidota > Bacteroidia > Bacteroidales > Rikenellaceae > Alistipes. The sequence continues at coordinate 1,320 of CAMWIG010000070.1, forward strand.
GTATCGACGGGCATCGTCGCCGCCGACTCGCTGACGGTCATGAGCGCCGAGGTGACGGCATCGCACGGCGCCGACGTGGCGTTGAAGGTCACCGACCGTCTGAAAGCCGAGACCTCGACATCGGGAAAAGTCGTATACGGAGGAAATCCGGCAATCGTAAAGGGACGGTCGGGAATCCTCGGTGGCAACATCAAACCGGCCGAATAGCCCATGAGCACTTTCCTCGCAGAGACCGCACGCGACCTCTACGGCCGCTACGGCGACGGCATATCGTCGCTGCATCTGCTGTTCCCGTCGCGCCGCGCGCGGCTGTTCTTTCTCGACGAACTGGCCGCAATAGCCGAACGGCCGCTCTGGCAGCCGCACTGGGCGACGGTCGACGAGATGATGAGCGAGCTCTCGGGGCTGCACGCGGCCGACCGGGTGCGTCTGATTGCCGAACTCTACAAAGTCTATTCGCGCTACCACGACGAACCGTTCGACAAGTTCTACTTCTGGGGCGATCTGCTGCTGTCGGACTTCGACATGGTCGACAAATACATGGTCGACGCCGAAATGCTATTCCGCAACATATCCGACATCAAGGAGATAGAGGCCGACGTCTCGTACCTCACGCCCGAGCAGCTGCGCATAGTCGCGTTCTGGGGATGCTTCAAGGACGGCGACGACCTGTCGAAAGAGAAGCGCCGCTTTCTCGAACTGTGGCGCACGCTCGGCGACATATACCGCCAGTACCGCGAGCGTCTCGCGGAGCTCGGGCTGGCCTACGGCGGCATGATGCACCGCACGGCGGCCGAGCGTCTGCGCAGCGGCGAGAGCCGTACGGCGGCCGACAGACGATATGCCGTCGTGGGATTCAACGCTCTGTCCGAGTGCGAGAAGCAGCTGTTCCGCTCGCTCGCGGCAGCCGGGCACACCGACTTCTACTGGGACTACGACTCCTACTACTGCGACCGCCGGGAGCAGGAGGCGGGAATGTTCCTGCGCGACAACATAAGGATGTTTCCGCCGCGCGCCGACATATCGCACGACAACATGGCGACGGTCGGAAAAAACGTCGCCTGCGTGGCCGCATCGTCCAACGCAGTGCAATGCAAGTACCTCGCCGACATACTCGGAGAGCTCGCCGCACAGTCGCCCGACGGACGGCTGGACAAGGAGACGGCGATAGTGCTCACCGACGAGAATCTGCTGCTGCCCGTGCTCTACGCCCTGCCCGAAAGCATCGGCAAGGTGAACGTCACGATGGGATACCCGCTGCGCCAGTCGCTCGCCTACTCGTTCGTCGAGCGGCTCATCGAATTGCAGAACCACCGCCGCACGAAGGGCGGCGAGGCGATGTTCTACCACGCCGACGTAACAGGACTCCTGTCGCACCCCTACATCGCCGACCATGCACCCGAAATCACGGCGCGGCTGGCCGACGACATACAGCGCAACCGCCGCATCACCGTGCCGCAGTCGGCTCTCGCAGCCGACACCCTGCTGAAAACCGTATTCTCGCCGGCCGACAGCCGCGAAGAGCTCGCGCGCTACCTCTCCGAAGCCGTGGCCGCCGTGGCGCGCATGCCTTACGAGGGCGACGACTCACGGCAGAGAGTGGAGTTTCTGGCCGTCATAGCGGAGGAGATGACGAAAATAGACAACTCGCTGGCCGAATGCGGAATAGAACTCGGCACGCAGATATACACATCGCTGCTGCGCCGGCATTTGCAGACGCTGCGCATACCGTTCGAGGGCGAACCGCTCGAAGGCGTGCAGGTGATGGGAATCCTCGAAACGCGAAACGTCGACTTCCGCAACGTGATAATACTGTCGATGAATGACGACAACTTCCCGGGGTCGTTCTCCTCGCAGGCTTCGTTCATACCATACGGTCTGCGCGCGGCATACTCGCTCCCTACGCCCGAACATCACGAGGGGGTCTACGCATACTACTTCTACCGCCTCATACAGCGGGCCGAGACAGTCACGATGCTCTACTGCGCCCATGCCGACGAAAAGAGCACCGGCGAACCGAGCCGATATATCAGACAGCTGGAATACGAGAGCGGTATCGACATACGACGCATCGAAGCCGGCGTCGACGTCAACCTCGCACCCGAAGAGAGCATCGAAATCGAGAAGAGCGGGCAGGTGCTCGAACGTCTGCACCGCTTCGTCGACGAAGGGGGCGATGCCGCTCTGTCGCCGACGGCGCTCTACCGCTACGTCGCATGCCCGCTGCGCTTTTACTTCTACTCGATAGCCGGCATCCGCACCGACAACGACATATCCGACGATGTCGACGCTCCGATGTTCGGCACCATACTCCACGCGGCGATGCAGCGCCTCTACGAGCGCATCCGCGGCGAGTACGGCCCGGGCGAGACGCTCCGGGCGCTGGTTCGCGCGGGCGCCGTGGAGCAGGCCGTCGACGAAGCGATACGAAACGAATATCTCAAAGACCCGTCGGCCACGCCCGACGAATACACGGGAAACCTGACTCTCGTGCGCGAAATCGTCGCCCGCTACATACGTCACGGCGCGATACCATACGACGCCGCGCACGACCGTTTCACGGTCTCGGGGCTCGAAGAGGAGGTGGCGTTCGAATTTCCGTTCGCCGCCGCCGACGGCTCGCAGCTCACGATGCGATTCCGCGGCACGGCCGACCGAATAGACTCGCTCGACGACGGCTCGCTGCGCGTGGTGGACTACAAAACCGGCTCGCCGCACCTCGAATTCAAATCCGTGGAGTCGCTCTTCACGGGCGAACCGCGCGACCGGCTCTCGAACATCATACAGACGCTTCTCTACTCGATGATGCTCTCCCGCAAACGCGGGCGCGAAGTCACGCCCTCGCTATACTACGTGCGGCGCATGCACGAGCAGGACTACTCGCCGCTCATCGTCGACCGCGAAAAGAGCCGCGAGGGCATCCGCTACTCCGACTGCGCCGAAGAGTTCGAGGCGCATCTCGGCACGCTGCTGCGGCAGATGTTCGACACGTCGCAGCCTTTCAGGCAGTGCGACGACCGCAACACCTGCAAGTACTGCGACTACAAGACCGTCTGCAAACGCTGAAACCGCACCGACAATGAAAGCACACATACTCAACGCAAGCGCCGGAGCGGGCAAGACCTACCAGCTGGCATACAAGTACGTCCGCGACGTAATCTCCGACCCGCAGCTCTACCGGCGCATACTCGCCGTGACGTTCACGAACAAGGCAACCGAGGAGATGAAGACCCGAATCCTCGCCGAGATAAACCGTCTGGCCGCCGGCGAGCGAAGCGGCTATCTCGAAAAACTGTGCGAAGAGCTGTCGCTCGACGAACGCTCCGTCCGCACGAAAGCCGCCGAAGCCCGCTCGGGAATCCTGCATGACTACTCGCACTTCACGGTGCTGACTATCGACACGTTCTTCCAACGCATCCTGCGTGCGTTCATCCGCGAGCTGGGCATCGACCTCGACTACAACGTCGAAATCGAGACCGCGACGATGCTCGGAAAGAGCGCCGACGCACTGGTCGAGCAAATCACGACCGACGGCGACCTGCGCCGCTGGATGTCGGAATATGTCCGCGAGCGAATCGAGGACAACGAGAAGTGGGACGTCCGCGACGGCATTATGGCTCTGGGCGGCGAGATATTCAAGGAGAGCAACCGGCAGACGCTCGAACAGGCCGCGCCGAAGGAGGAGATAGAGCGCATCGTGCGCAGCGTCGCGGAAGATGCCGCACGTGCCGAGGCGGAGCTGAAAGCCCTCGGCGCACGCGCCACGGAGATAATGAACCGCGCGGGAGTCGCCCCGGCCGACTTTTCGGGCAAGAGCCGCAGCTTCGCCCACATATTTCCGGCCGTCGCCGCCGGCGAGATTAAAGAGCCGACGGCAACAGCGCGCAAACTCAGCTCGACGACCGACGGCTGGTGCCCGAAAGGATCGCCGGCCGAAATCACGGTCGCGGAGCTGCAACCGATTCTGGCCGCCATCTGCGACGGATACGACGGCTGCACACGCCGCCGCAAGACCGCGGCGATGCTCCGCAAGCGCTTCCGCAGCTTCGCCCTGCTGACAGATCTCTACGCCAAAGTGCGCGAACTGTGCGAGCAGGAGAACACGATGCTGCTCGCCGAGACCAAACACGTGCTCTCGCAGTTCATCGCCGACAACGACGCCCCTTTCATATACGAAAAAGTCGGCAACCGATTCGATCGGCTGATGATAGACGAGTTCCAGGACACCTCGGCCAAGGAGTGGGGCAACTTCCTGCCGCTGCTGCACAATGCCATGTCGCAGTCGGAGCAGACGACGGTCTTCATCGTGGGCGACGTCAAGCAGTCGATATACCGCTGGCGCGGAGGCGACTGGCGCATACTCGGCGGCGGTGCGCAGCACGACCTGCGGCCCGAGAACACACGGATAATAAATCTTACGGACAACTTCCGGTCGCTGCGCCGCATCGTCGACTTCAACAACCGCATAATCGGCCGCGTGGTCGAACGCGGCAACGCCGAACTGAACGCCATGCTGCAATCGGCCGCAGAGGCGGAGGCACTGACTCCTGCCGCCGCCGACGCGCTGCGCGACACTCTGCGGCACGCATACGACGGGCATACGCAGACTCCGCGCAAGAGAGCCGAACACGACGGGTATGTCAGCATCGAGACATTCGACGACCGGCCGCCGCTAATCGCACGCATAAAAGAGGTACTCGACCGAGGATTCCGGCCGTCGGATATCATGATACTCGTCCGCACGTCGAAGGACGGCGAGAAGGCGGCCGAGACGCTGCTCGCCTTCAAAAGCGGGAACACCGACCCGCGATACCGATTCGACGTCATGACGCAGGAGGCTCTCATAATAGGCCGCTCGCCCGTGGCGGCGTTCGTCGTCGCAGCGCTGAAACTCTCGGCCGACCCCGCCGACCCGATAAGCCGCGCGATATACAACCTGCACAAGGAGCGCACGGTCGACACGCCGCTGACGGAGGACGAGCAGGCGTTCTTCCGCGCCATACGGCTGCTGTCGCCCGAGGAGGCATTCGAGCGCATCGTCATGCACGAACGGATGCAGCACGACGAGCGCAACGCCGCCTATCTGCAAGCGCTCCACGAACAGATAATCGGCTTCTGCGCCGGACGCATAGCCGACATTCCGCTGTTTCTGCGCTGGTGGGACGAGCAGGGCCGCAACAAATCGCTATCGGTCGAGCAGAGCGACACGACAATCGAAATCACGACCATACACAAGGCCAAGGGTCTGGAAAAACGCGTGGTAATCATCCCCTACTGCAACTGGGAGCTGATGCCGAAATCCAACGCCATGCGACAGAGCATCGTATGGGCCGAAGCGCGCGGCGGCGAAGCCGGCAAAATCGGACGTTTCCCGGTGAGTTACAGCGACGACATGAGCCGGTCGGACTTCTCGGAGGAGTACTACCGCGAGTCGGTATTCTCCTACGTGGACAACGTGAATCTGCTCTATGTGGCACTCACACGCGCCGTCGAAGCGCTCTACGTGTGCATTCCCGCCGAATCGCGCCGCGGCCGCATAGGCACCCTGCTGCTCGAAGCCGCAGCGGCCGAGCCGTCCATGCGCCGCATCGAACCCGAAGACCCGCAGGATACGACGCTGCGCTACGAATCCGGCGAACCGGCACCGCCAGTCGCCGAAAAGGAGGCTTCGCGCAGAATCGAGAGCGTCAAACTGGCCGGCTACCCCACCTCTGCCGCCGACCTGCGCCTGCGGCTTCCGTCGCAGCGATACTTCGAACAGCAGCAGACGGCGGAACTCTCGCCCCGCGACTTCGGAATACTGATGCACCGCGCATTCGAGGAGTCGGCCACGATGGACGACATCGAGGCCACGGTCGGCCGGATGCAGGCCGACGGCGTAATCTCGGAGACGGAGAGCCGCGACCTGCGGCGCATGATTCGCGACGCCATGCGCGACCCGAGAATCCGCGAATGGTTCGACGGCACGTGGGACGAGGTGCGCAACGAATCGGAGATAGTCGTGCCCGGCGCACGGTCGACACGACGGCCCGACCGCGTGATGATTCGCGGCCGGCGGGCCGTGGTCGTCGACTACAAGTTCGGCGAGAAGGAGGCCGCCAAGTACCGCCGCCAGATAGCCGAATACATGCGTCTGCTGCGCCAAATGGGATACGAAGAGGTCGAAGGATGGCTATGGTTCGTAAAATTGGGCGATACGGAGCGCGTCGAAGACGAATAAAATAGTAACTTTGCAGCATGAACCAGCGAATATTCAGAATAATCCCGCCATCGTTCCGCCGCCGTGCCGTGCGGGCCACGGTCTGCATATTTCTTCGTGCGCTGCTCAATTTCGTAGGGCTGGCGGTTCTGATTCCCGTGCTCGTGCTCATTGTCGACGCCCGGAACATTCACGCCAACACCTATCTGAACCGGGCATACGAATGGCTGGGCTTCACCGACGAACGCGCATTCGCCGTGGCCGTATGCGCCGCCGTAGTCGGCATCGTCGCAGCCAAATGCCTGCTTTCGCTGGCGCTGTTCAAGGTCGAGCGCAACTTCACGTTCGACCTCTACCGCCACCTGTCGCGCAAACTCTACACCACGTATCACGACCGCGGGCTGTCGTTCATAAAGAACAGCAACTCGGCAGTACTGACGCGCAACGTCAATGTCGTGAGCCTTACGTTCGTGGCGGGCGTTCTGAAACCCATGGCCGCCATAGCCAGCGAGTGCATTCTGTTCGTCATGATATTCGCAGCGCTCGCTCTGTACAACCCGACAGCGGCCGTTCTCGCAGCGGCGATATTCGTTCCGGCGGCGGCGTTCTACTATCTGCTCGTCCGCAAACGCCTGGTGCGCTACGGCGACGAGGAGAACCGCGCGCACCGCGCAAAGGCACGCTGCGTAAGCGAAACGTTCCGCGGATACTCCGACATAGAGATAAACGACGCATTCGACCGCATGCTGCACACCTTCGACGAGCAGCAGCAGCGCATCATATCGCTGCGCAAACGCAGCGACACGATAGGCGCACTTCCGCAGATGTTCACCGAATTAGGGCTCGTGCTGGGCATGGCCGCAATAGTCGTATGCTTAGGCACGGACGGAAGGCGCACGGAGATTCTGTTCGGAATTCTTGCTGTAGCGGCGCTCAGGCTCATGCCCTCGATACGCAATATCATGAGCGGCTGGACCGCCATAAAATACAATCTGTACACTATCGACGTGCTGCTCGAAGCCGACCTCGACACCGAAGAGCGCATGAGGGCGGACGACTCCTCGCGGCTGCCTCTGAAAGACTGCATACGGGTGGAAAACATCTCGTTCCGTTTCGACGACGACCGCAGCGAACGCGAGATATTCAGCAATCTGTCGCTCACGATACGTCGCGGAGAACGGCTCGGCATACGCGGCACGTCGGGAGCCGGGAAAACCACGCTGTTCAACATTCTGCTGGGCTTCTACGCCCCGACCTCGGGGCGCATAACAATCGACGGAGTGCCGCTCGACGCCACGACGCGACGGCGCTGGCAGAATGCCGTGGGCTACGTCTCGCAGAACGTATTCATCACCGACTCGTCGTTCGCCCAGAACGTAGCACTCGGCGCAGCCCCGGACGACATAGACCGCCGGCGCGTGCATCAGGCACTCGAAGCCGCCGACCTCGCAGAATTCGTGGAATCGCTGCCCAAGGGCATGGACACTCCAATAGGCGAATGCGGATGCCGGCTGTCGGGAGGCCAGCGGCAGCGGATAGGCATAGCGCGGGCGCTCTACAAACAGGCCGACGTACTCTTCTTCGACGAAGCGACATCGTCGCTCGACAACCGCACCGAGGAGAGCATCAACCGCTCGATTAGCGAGCTGTCGGAACGCAACCGCGAACTGACAATCGTCGTAATAGCCCATCGCGAGAGCTCGCTCGACTATTGCGACCGCATAATAACAGTAGGAAACGATGACACAGACTCACGAATATAGAATAGCAGGACTTATCGTCCGCACCGTCGGGGGAGGGCCGGAGTCCGACCTCGCGAACATCATAGGCGGATTCCGCCCGTTCGAAACCCCAGTGACCGATGCCGACGCCGACCTGACGCTGCATCCGGCCGAGAACATCGAGCCCGAAGCGTACGATGCCGAAGAGCTCGACTCGTTCGACTTTCCCGACGCCGACGCCGACTGCCGCTTCTGCCGCTACGACGGCGGATATCTCTTCTACATGGTGCGCCGCACGGACGGTTACCGCACGAC
>CAMWIG010000071.1 GCA_947174295.1 uncultured Alistipes sp.
GCGTCCCCTCGCGGATGTTGATTTCGGGGTTGAAGTTGGTGGCGCACGCCATTCCGTGGTTGCCGGCGTTGCAGTCGACGATGTCGAGGTAGTGTATTTCGTCGAAGTGGTGCTTGGCGGCGTATGCCGTGAATATGGCCGTCACTCCCGGGTCGAAGCCGCAGCCGAGGATGGCTGTGAGACCTTTCTCGCGGAAACGGTCCTGGTATGCCCACTGCCACGAATATTCGAAATGGGCCTCGTCCTTGGGCTCGTAGTTTGCCGTGTCGAGGTAGTTCACGCCGCATTCGAGACATGCGTCCATTATCGTCAGGTCCTGATAGGGCAGTGCGACGTTGATTACGATATCGGGTTTGAATGCGCGGAACAGTTCGCACAGCTCGGGAACCGAGTCGGCATCGACCTGGGCGGTCTTCACGCGGCCGCCGCCGATTGCCGCGGCTACGGCATCGCACTTGGATTTGGTGCGGCTGGCCAGCATCACGTCGCTGAAAACGGGGTTGGCGGCAACCTTTTGGGCTACGACCGTGCCGACACCTCCGGCACCAATAATTAAAGCTCTACACATAATAAATCAATTTTTTTTTGTATTCGGTGCTACAAAAATATCTTTTTATTTTGGTAATACAAAAATATTCTCTACATTTGCACCACCAAAAACGAAGAACACTTCCGTTCGCGCTTCTGGTGACGATGAATTCGTAGCTCAGCTGGTAGAGCACAACACTTTTAATGTTGGGGTCCCGGGTTCGAGCCCCGGCGAGTTCACCGAGAGAATAGGCTTTCGCAAGAAAGCCTATTTTTTTTGTGCCGTGGCTGTCGGTTAGCTCTCTCGTGTGTTTCCGCACCGGGCATTTTTCAATCGGCAATTAGTAATTAGCAATTGCGCAGCCAAGAAGCCATAGAGAGTATAATATAAAAAACGCCGGACTCGGCTGAGTCCGGCGCGTATGCGGAGTGTGCGGTATTGTGAATACGGCTGCGGGCGTATGGGCTACAAGCCGCGAATGCGCGACGGCACGGATGCCGTCTGCGTTATTCGTCGCTCTTGCCTTTCTTGTTTTTCTCTTTCTTCGCTTTTTTCTCCTTGACGGGTGCCTCCTCGTCGCTGTCGGCGGTCTGCTCGGGCTCGCCTATTGCGAACGTCGATACGATGAGAGCCTTTTCGTCGAGGTTGTTCGGGTTGCGGACTGTGATTCCGAATTCGCCGGCCGACTTGGTGGCGAGCGTCAGCAGGTAGGATGTCTCGCCGTATTTCTTGGCCTTGAACTGCAAGCGGTCGAGGTTGTTCGACGATGCGCCGGAGAAGGTTCCCGTGGCCGCGATTTCGGCGCGGCGGTCTTTCTTCGACGGCTTCATGCGGAAGATGTCGATAATCGACAGCGGGTCGGTCGAGTTGTCGACGGCCTTTACTATGAACTGAATCTCATCTTCGAGGGAGTATCGGGTCGACGAGTGACTGCCGTCGATTACGATGCGCGTCTTGACCTTGCCGATGCCGAATATGTAGGCCGTGGCGCCTGCTTTGGTTTGGAGCTGCACCGTGTGTTTTTCGAGGAGCGTAGCCGTTCCGTCGGCGCGAAGGCCGAGGACTTCCCCGGTGAAATCGGGCTCGGCGATGTTCTGGGCGTCGAGCTGTGCGGCGGCTATCAGGCATGCCGCGAGGAGTAGCAGTTTTTTCATAGTCCGAATAAATTAGTAATGTTCTGTATTCGAATAGCAAATATAAAATACCCCCCCCCTGAAATCCAAATTTTCGGGGGGGGGTATTTTGCTTTTTGCGGTATTTCGGTGCAATATTCAGGCTAAAAAGGCCTTTTGATGCGAAGCTGCATGTGCCGTCAGCGTCCGATGGTTGCGAGTATCCATTCGAGCTGTCCGCGTTCGGTGTCGTCCGACGTCCAGTGTTCGTTGACGGGTGTGATGAGCGCCTCCTTGGGGCATGTCAGCGTGTTGTACACGGCGTAGCTCGTGGTCGGCGGGCAGGTGTCGTCGTTGAATCCCCATGTAAGGTACGTAGGTGCGGTGATGAGTCGTGCGAAGTTGACAACGTCGTAATAGGCCATCGTCGAGATTTTCTGCGGAGTGTCCATCCCTTTCATGCGCGAGAAATGCGGATAGCCGTCCGCCTCGCCGGCCTTGAAGCGCGCCATGTCGGAGAGAGCCGGATGGTTGGCGACGCACGCCGTGACTCTCGGGTCGAGACCTGCGGTGACGAGCGCCAGCGCTCCGCCCTGACTGCCTCCCTGCACGATGACGTTGCGGCCGTCCCATTCGGGCAGCGACGTCAAAAAGTCGATGCTGCGCACGCAGGCCATGTAGACGCGTCGCATGTAGTAGTTGTCGCGGTCGTCGAGTCCGTTGGTGAGGTATCCGTTTTCGCGGCCGTTGAATGCCGCGCTAATCTCGCGGAACTTGTCGTCGGGAAGGCGCGGGTCGAGGCCGTGAATCTCGAACTCGAAGCGGATGAATCCCTGCTCGGCGTAGTACTTGTGGCGCAGCGGCTCTTTTATGGTCTTGATGCCGGCGCCCGGAGGAGTCAGCACGACTGGGCAGCTGCCCGGCTGTGCACTCTTCGGGTAGAACAGATAACCGTAAATAGCTTGTCCGCGCCGGTTTATGTCGAGTTTTATCAAGTAACATTCCACCTTGTCGGTGCAGTACTCTTCTGCTCTTTCGCGCGTGTATTTGAGTGGAGTGCCGGCGAGTTCGGCTTTCGCCGAGTTCCAGAATTCGACGAAGTCGGCAGGCTTAGCAGTGTATGCTTCAATGCGTTCAGGCGAGAATCCCACCTTTACGTGATGCTTGTATGTCGTTCCGCCGATTGTGGCGGATAGCCGGCAGTCGCGGAATCCAGGGCGGCGCATAGTTCCTATGTCAATCAATGCTTTGCCATTTTTCAGCGTAACTTTTCCTCGAACATCGGCCGGTCGGAGGTCGTCGCCCGTTTCGTACTCTACGGTCACTCCGTTCTGCGGGATTCCGTACTTGTAGAGCTGAACCTCGATTACGGCCTTTTCGCCCGTGCGGTAAATCCAGTCGGCATGGTCGGGAACGGCGACCCACAGCACGTCGCTGCGGTAGGGGTAGTTTTCGGCGCGCAGGCATAGCGGCAGCATGCCTGCGACGGTCAGGAGTGCGAGTAAGCGTTTCATTGGGGATTATATTTTTTACAAAGGTATGAATTTTTTCGGAACACTCGCGGCCGGCCGGGCAGGCGAGGTGGTATAAATACTTATTTTTTCCAAAATGAGCGGCGGCAGTGTTGCGGCGAGACGATGATTTTAGTAATTTTGCATGAATATCGAATTAATAACATCAGAATGGTCGATTTTACCAAAGTCCCCTCGCCGTGTTACGTTCTCGACAAGGAGTTGCTCCTGCGGAATCTGGCGAAGATAGATTATGTGCGCTCCCGCAGCGGCGCCGAAATCATCGTGGCTCTGAAAGCCTGCGCGATGTGGAGCATATTTCCGCTTCTGGCCGAACATTCGGACGGCGCCACCGCCTCGTCGGCCGCCGAAGCGCGCCTGGTCCGTGAGGAGTTCGGGCGCCCGGCGCACACCTATGCACCCGTATACACCGATTCGAATATCGGGGAGATTCTCGATTGCAGCGACCATATTACGTTCAACTCGCTGCGTCAGTTCGAGCGCTTCGGGCAGCAAGCTCTGCTGCGCGGCATCTCGTGCGGCCTGAGAGTCAATCCGGGATATTCGCCCGTGGAGACCGACCTCTACAACCCGTGTGTCCCCGGCTCGCGTCTGGGTGTCGTGGCGGAGGAGCTCGCCGAGCTGCCGGCCGGTATCGAGGGCCTGCATTTCCACGTGCTGTGCGAGTCGCGCCCGCATCATCTGCGGCTGGCGTTGGAGGCGTTGGAGAAGCGCTTCGGCCATCTGTTAGACCGCGTGAAGTGGCTCAACATGGGCGGCGGACATCTGATGACGCATGCCGAGTACGACTGCGACGAGCTCATCGCCGTGCTGCGTGACTTCCGTGCGCGCCATCCGCATCTGCGCCTGATTCTCGAACCGGGCAGCGCATTCACGTGGCGCACGGGCTATCTGGTGTCGACCGTCGAGGATACGGTGTCCAACGGCGGCGTGAATACGGCGATGCTCGACGTGTCGTTCGCCTGCCACATGCCCGACTGCTTGGAGATGCCCTACAAACCCGCCATCGTCGGTGCGCACGAGCCTGCCGAAGGCGAGAAGCGCTGGCGCATGGGCGGCAACAGCTGTCTGGCGGGCGACTACTTCGGCGACTGGGCGTTCGACGTCGAGCCGAAGGTCGGCGACCGTGTGGTGTTCGAGGACATGATTCACTATACGATGGTCAAAACCACGATGTTCAACGGCGTAGCCCACCCCTCCATAGCGATTGCCGAGCCCGACGGTTCGGTGCGCGTGGTGAAGCGCTTCGGCTACGAGGATTTCAGAAACAGAATGTCTTAAACGAAAATAAATGAAAGATTTCAAACCTACTGCCTACACTTTGGAGTGCGTCGCGACGGGTCGCGAATTCGAGGATGCCGGATGGACGCTCGATGACCGCGATTGCAAGTCTCCGTCGCTCGTGCGCACCAAATACGCTAAGAAACAGCTCGACGTCAAAGGCGACGAGTACGGAATCTACAAGTTCGCCGACTGGCTGCCCGTGAAGCGCATGCTCGACGGCTCTTCGGCTCCCGTGACCTACAAGAGCGAGGGCCTTGCCCGCGAACTCGGATTGGAGAATCTCTACATCACGCTCAACGGCTACTATCCCGCCGTCGGCGCCGGCATGTCGACCTGCTCGTTCAAGGAGACCGAGGCGTACAGCGTTTGTGCCCGTGCCTCGGAGTCGGAGGAGCGCATTCTGGTGGTCGCTTCGGCCGGAAATACGGCCCGTGCATTCGCCAAGGTATGTTCCGACAACAACATCCGCCTGCTGCTCTCCGTGCCGGCCGACAATCTCGATGCTCTGTGGTTCGACGAACCGCTGAAACCCTGCGTGAAGCTCATCGCCTGCGAGAAGGGCGGCGACTACTTCGATGCCATCCACCTGAGCAACATGGCTCTCAAATCGCCCAAGTTCTACGCCGAGGGCGGAGCCAAGAACGTCGCGCGCCGCGACGGCATGGCGACTACCGTACTTTCGGCCGTGACGGCCATAGGCCGCATTCCCGACTACTATTTCCAGGCCGTGGGCAGCGGCACGGGCGCCATCGCGGCCTGGGAGGCCAACATGCGCCTTGTCGAGGACGGCCGTTTCGGCTCGAACGTCATGAAGCTCATGGTCGCGCAGAACGCTCCGTTCGTTCCGATGTTCGACGCCTGGCGCGTCGATTCGCGCGAGATGCTTCCTTACGACGACGACAAGGCGCGCCGCGACGTGGAGATTATCGACGCCAAGGTGCTCTCCAACCGCCGTCCTCCCTACGGTATCCGCGGCGGTCTGTACGACGCTCTGAAAGCTACCGGCGGCGAAGTGCTCGTTGCGACCAACGCACAGGCCCGCAAGGCCCGGGAGCTTTTCATGCGCACGGAGGGTGTCGATATCCATCCGGCAGCGTCGGTGGCTCTCGCGTCGCTCGTCAAGGCTGTCGCCGACGGCAAGGTGGAGAAGAGTGCTGTCGTGATGCTCAATATCACGGGTGCCGGCGAGGAGCTCTTCAAACGCGACAAGCAGATTGTCTACCTCGAACCCGACCGTGTCTTCAAACTCGATGCGACTGTCGAGGAGGTTGTGGACGCAGTGGAGGCCTTGTTCGATTAACGCATTAAATTGTTTTTGTAAAGCAGTGTCTATGAAAAGATTCGCATCCGCGCTCTTCGCGTTGCTCCTCTCTGTCGGGGCTTTCGCTCAGAGTGCAATGACCGAAGAGCTCGCCGCCAAGTGCGCGGAGGGTGCTCTGCGCAAGTACGGGCGTTATGCCAAGGAGGGCGTGGAGCGTCTGTCGCCGTCGCAGTTGCGCGAGATAGCCGACAATGCCGTTCTCTACCAGAACGAGGACGGCGGCTGGCCGAAGAATATCGACATGATGTCGACCGCCGTGCCGGCCGATGTCGTCGCATCCCTGCCGGCACACCGCCGTCGCAGCACGATCGACAATAATTCCGTATATCCCGAAATCGAACTTCTCGCGACGGTCTATGCCCTGACGGGCGAGACGAAATATCGCGATGCGGCACTGCGAGGAGTGGAGTTCATCCTCGCGACGCAATACCCCGACGGAGGGTGGCGCGGCTGGGATGCCGATGCCATTACGTTCAACGACGGTGTCATCGCGGGCGTTCTCCACACGTGGCTCAACATCATAAAGAAGAAGCCGCAGTTCGCATGGGTCGACAAGGAGCTCCGCAATCGCGTTCGCGCGTCGTTCGACGAGGGCATACGCTGCGTGCTCGCCTGCCAATATGTTCAGAACGGCGTAAAGACGGCGTGGGCGCAGCAGTACGACCACCACACGCTGCAACCGGTGAAGGCCCGTGCATACGAGTTTCCGGGCATAGCTTCTGCCGAGAGTGCCGGCGTGGTATCGCTGCTGATGCGCATCAGCGAGCCTGCGCCCGAGATTGTCGAGGCTGTGAAGTGCGCCGTGGCGTGGTTCGAGCGCTCGAAGATATGCGGCATACGTCTCGAAACCGTTCCTGTTCCCGAGGAGGAGCGCGAGGAGCCGGGAGTGAAGAAGACGCGCATCATAGTCGAGGACCCCGATGCCCGGCCGCTCTGGGCCCGTTACTACGAGCTCGAAACCAACCGCCCGTTTTTCAGCGACCGCCGAGGAATCGTGCTCTACGACTACATGGAGGTGTCGCAGGAGCGCCGCGGAGGCTACGGCTGGTACGGCAGTTGGCCTCAGGGCGTTCTGGACAAATATCCGGCATGGTTGGAGCGCATAGGTGAGAAGCCTGTGTGCGGGGATTGTTGCGAATAAGAAATTTTTTACTACTTTTGGGCGGCCTTAATGAAAATTAAGGTCGCTTTTTTTAATATTAACTTTTTAAATCCAAGCAAGGATGAAGACTTCTGGACAGAAGGAGCGCTTTGTGTGCTTCAAGCGGTGGTCGCGCGACAACTATGCGGTTTTCGCGTCGTTGCACCGCTACTGCAAGATCGGAGTGCTGTCGGTCGGAATGTCCATAATCCTGCATGCGACAGCCATGGCTGAGGAAGACCTCGTCGACTCTACCGCCGTCTTCAAGACGATGGCGATAGAGAGCGTCGGAGTCGTCGGGAACAAAGTGAACCCGACCCGCAGCGCAATGTCGCAGACTACGCTGTTCAACCGCGATCGCGGTGCGGCCGCGCCCGTGCAGACCATCGAATCTGCACTGCGCCTGAGCCCTGCCGTCGATGTGCGCGAGAGGGGCGGCAAGTCGGTGCAGGCGGATATTTCGATTCGCGGCGGATCGTTCGATCAAACTATGGTGATGCTCAACGGCATCGACTTTACCGATGCCCGAACGGGACATCAGACCCACGCTCTGCCCGTCGACGTGGATTGCGTCGCCGGCGTAGAGCTTATCGACGGCGTGGCCGGCGTCGGCGCCTATGCGGGTGCCGTGAATGTGCGTACCGTACCGCTGCGTCCCACCTATCTGCGTCTCGAAGCTGTCGGCGGCCAGTACGGCTACGCCTACGGCAATCTCTCGGGCGCCGTTACCGAGGGGCGTTTCACTCTCTTCGCCGCCGGCTCTTACAGACAGAGCGACGGCTACATCCACAACACCGACTTCACCAACTGGAACGGCTTCCTGCGCATGACCTACGATGCCGAGCGTGCGGGGCTCTTCGACGTGCAGGCCGGTTATCAGAATCGCGCGTTCGGTTCGAACGGATTCTATGCCGCCTATAACGACGACCAGTTCGAACACACCGAAACGGCTCTGGCTTCGGTGCGCTGGGTCAAGTCGTGGAACGCATTCTCCATGAATGCTTCGGCAAGCTACCGAAAGAATTTCGACCGTTACGACTGGACTCGCGGGACGCCGATGAACCGCCACGATACCGACAACGTGACGGCCGAGCTGTCGGGCGAGTATTCGTGGTGCGGCGGCAATACGGCGCTGGGCGTCGACTACGCGTTCAACCACATCTACTCCACCAATCTCGGAATCCCCATGTCGAAGCCCCGCGGCGAATATACCCGCTCCGACGAACGCAATGTCGGCAACGTGTGGCTGCGCCATTCGAAGCGCTGGGTGCGCTTCGACGTCTCGGCTTCGGCCGGTGTCAGCTTCACCCCCTACGGTTCGTCGGCGCTGTGGAGCGTGGCCGGCGGATATCTTCCGACTCGGGGGCTGCGGATCGAGGCCGGCGTTACGCAGTCGATGCGTCTGCCGACATTCACCGACCTCTACTACACCTCGCCGGCGCATATCAACAATCTCGACCTCGTGCCGGAGAAGGCCGTGACGTGCCGGTTGGGCGCCACCTATTCCCGCGGTGGGTGGAGTGCTTCGGCATTGGCCTATTACCGTGCCGGGCGCGATATCATAGACTGGGTGTGGCGTCCCGACATGGGCGACAAGTGGCACTCCGAGCAGGAGAGCCGTCTCGATACCTACGGCGTGGAGCTGTCGGGCGGTTATTCGTCCGACGGATGGCTGCGCAGCGTGACGGCGTCCTACGGGTACGTCGCGACCGACAAGCTCGGGCGCATCGTCACTTCGAGTGCGCTCGACTACATGAAGCACAAGGCCGCATTGAGCGTCGAGGTTCGTTTCCTGCGCAACTTCTCGTTCGTGCTGACCGGCTCGGTGTATGACCGCAACGGCAGCTATACGGCCTACCCGCGCAATGCGGACGGGTCGCTCAAACTCGACGAAGATGGCAACCGCGTGACCGAAGTCCGCGAGTTCGAGCCCTATTTCCTGCTCGACGGCCGTCTGTCGTGGTCGAAGGGTGCCGTGCGTCTCTACGTCGATGCCACGAACATCACCGGCACCGACTACTGCGATTTCGGCGGACTGCGTCTGCCGGGCCGCTGGTTCACCGGCGGAGTCGTCGTCACGATAGGCAGGAAATAGCCCTGTCGACAGCTGGTTCGAAAGTCCGGCCTTGGCATGAGGCCGGACTTTCATTTTTTTGTCCGGGCCGCTTTTTCCCTTGCGGATTTTATGAAAATTCGCCGGGAATCGTTATATTTGAAGTCGGAAACGAAAATTCAAAACACGATTATAATATGGAAAAACGTATCGTAGAGTGTGTCCCCAATTTCAGCGAGGGACGCGACAAGGAAGTCATCCGGCAGATTGCCCGTTCGATCGAGGAGGTCGAGGGCGTGAAGTTGCTCGACGTCGATCCGGGCGAAGCTACGAACCGCACGGTCGTTACTTTCGTAGGGTCGCCCGAGGCTGTCGTCGAAGCGGCATTC
>CAMWIG010000072.1 GCA_947174295.1 uncultured Alistipes sp.
CGCCATATTCACACCCGATTTCTACTACGGACTGACATGCAGACTGAAATTCTGAAACACATGACACGCTTTACGCTACATATCATAGCAATCATATCGTCGTGCCTGGCGGCGGCAGGATGCGGCTCCCTCGACGATAAGAACCCGTATGCAGGCTCGCTCAACACGCTGCGAATCGAAACCTCATACCCCGAGGAGTTCGCCGGCTTCCTGCGCGAGGGCATCGAAATACGCATCGAGGATGTCGACCGAGGCTACACCTACCGCACTGCGACCGACGCTTCGGGAGCCGCCACCGTCCGACTCACCAACGGCATCTACCGCATCATCGCATCCGACAAGGTCGACACCGACGCCTTCCACGGTTCGGCCGACCGCGTGCGGCTGGTCGACGGCGACATGACGCTGACACTCGGCATGATACACTCCCGCAGCGGCGCGATAGTCATCAAGGAGATCTACTGCGGCGGATGTATGCGCGCTCCGATAGAGGGCAAATACCAGTACGACAAGTACGTGATTCTGCACAACAACAGCTCCGAAACGGAGTATCTCGACGGTCTCTGCTTCGGGGCGTCCGACCCCTACAACTCGCAGGCCAACAACGTGTGGGTGACGCCCGACCCGGCGACCGGGGCGAGTCTCTACCCCGATTTCGTGCCCGTCATTCAGGCCGTATGGCAGTTCGGCGGCGACGGAGAGTCGTTCCCGCTCGCTCCGGGCGAAGACGCCGTAATATGCTGCTGCGGAGCCATCGACCACGCGGCGCAATACCCGCTGTCGGTCGATCTCAACCGCGAGGGCTATTTCGTGCTCTACAACAACACCTACTTTCCCAACACGTTCTACCACCCCGCGCCCGGCGACCGCATAACGCCCGACCGCTATCTGAACGTAGTAATCAAGACCGGAATAGCCAATGCCTATCCTCTGTCGATATATTCGCCCGCACTCGTCGTCTTCCGCGCCAAGGGAACGACGATTCAGGAGTTCGTCGCCGACCCCGCCAACGTCATCCAGAAACCGGGCGACAAGAACGACTTCATAGTCAAAGTCCCGACCGAGTGGATAATCGACGGCGCAGAGGTCTTCTACGGCGGTTCGTCGACGAACACCAAGCGTCTGGGCCCGGCCATCGACGCAGGCTACGTCACGCTGTCCGAGATATACCTCGGCCGCACGCTGCACCGCAAGGTCGACGAGCAGGCATCGGCCGAGGCCGGTTACGAAATTTTGGTCGACACCAACAACTCGTCGGAAGATTTTTACGAACGTTCAGAACAATCGCTCCATGAATAGACATCACGGCATACTACTGACGCTCGTGCTGCTCGGCGCATGCGCTACGGCCTCGGCCCAGCGGTTCGAGCGCATCGCGGAGCGCAATCTATGGAACGACGGCGTCAACGTGAACGGCATCCGCACCGACTCGGTGACAATATCCGACGCCGTGCTCCGCGGCAGCTTTGTACACGGCGATTTCCGCGACACCTACGAGGCCTCGAAGCAGTGGAGCGCCGGTGTGCAGGCCCGCACCATAACCCATTGGAAACGCGTGTCGGCCGCGGGACGCTTCGCATTCGACCACACTTCGGGCCGCGACATGTCGGGGTCGATGTTCATCCGCCCGGGCTACTACCCCATCGACGTGATGGAGTTTACCCCGGGACGCAAAGACCGGCAGAGCTACTCGTTCGACGGCGGCCTGTCGGCCGACATATCCGACAATTGGCGCATCGGAGCCGCCATCGAGTTCGAAGCGCAGAACTACGCCAAGCGAAAAGACCTGCGCCATACCAACTACCGTCTCGACATGACGCTGACCCCATCGGTGATGTACCGCAACGGACGCATGGCGGCAGGTGTCAGCTACATATTCAACAAAAACAGCGAACGCGTATCGGCCGAGGAGGTCGGCTCGTCGTCCGCGGGCTACTATGCGTTCCTCGACAAGGTACTCATGTTCGGCGCCTGCGAGATATGGGCTGGAAGCGGCACGCACCTCAACGAATCGGGCGTAGACGGACTGCCCGTCAGGGAGTTCATCCACGGAGCCGCCGTGCAGTTCTCCGTCGGCGGCTTCTACGCCGACGCCGAATACCGCTACGGAAGCGGTTCGGTCGGCGAGAAGCTCACCGAGTGGTTCCGCTTCCCGTCGCACCGCGCCACGGTGCACCTCGGCTACCGCTTCCGAGGCGGCGAGTCGCTGCATACGCTGCGCCTGAGGTTCGACTACTCGACGCAGACATCATACGAGAAGGTGCTCGGACGCGAAACGCAGAACGGCATTACGACGACCGTCATATACGGCGAAAACCGAATTTTCGAACGCACGCATCTGGTCGTCAACCCCGAATACCGGCTCGACGGCCCGCGATTCGAGTTCCGCAGCGGCGCCGAAATAGAACAGCTGCGCCGACTCGCCTCGCACATGTACCCGCACCTGTTCTCGCACTCGATGATTCGCAGCCGCGTCTACATGCGGGGAGTGCTCGCCCTGGGAGCGTTCGACCTCGGCGCTTCGGCCTCGTTCGCCGCAGGCAGCGCCGTAGAGAAGAGCCGCACGGAGGACACCGGCATGGAGACGAGCGAGGTTTTCCGGCTGGACGACTACTATCTGCGGCAGAACGAATGGTTCACCGCCCCGCGCTTCACAGCCGAAGTGTCGCTGCGCTACACCTTCCGCCGGGGCATCTTCGCCGAGGCGTGCGCAGGAGTGACGCGCGGATTCGGCACCGTTCACATCGGCGACGGCGAACGCTGGTACGAAACCCTGAAAATAGGATATACGTTCTAAAACACGACAAGACGCA
Source organism: uncultured Alistipes sp. (assembly GCA_947174295.1). GTDB lineage: Bacteria > Bacteroidota > Bacteroidia > Bacteroidales > Rikenellaceae > Alistipes. The sequence goes on from CAMWIG010000072.1 coordinate 2,814, forward strand.
AAGTAGCATGCAATAACTCAAATAATAATCATCAAAAACAAACGATTCATGAAAAAAACTATTCTTTCGCTCGTTATGGCAGCCGGAGCACTGACTTCCTGCCAGACAACCGACGAGACGGCGTCGGCACCTGGCAAGGTGGCCATCGCCCCCGTCATCACCCGCGCCACGGAGGTCAACTTCGAAGCCGGCGACCGCATCGGACTTACCATCGTCAAGGGCGGCGCGGCATACGCCGACAACAGCCTGCTGACATTCACCGGCAACGTCTTCACCGGCGAACTCACGTGGTACGACGAGGCTTTGGAGAGCTCCACCCTCATGGCCTACTACCCCTACGACACCGCAGGCACCCCGACATCGTTCACCGTGGCCGCCGACCAGAGCGGCGCAGGTTACGGAGCCTCCGACCTGATGGCTTCGGTCAAGAGCGACGTCGCACCATCGGCATCGGCGGTAAGCATGGTGTTCAAGCACATGCTCACCAAAATCGTCGTCGACATAACCAATGAGACCGGCGCCGGAATCGCTGCCGTGACGCTGAAAAACTCCGTGCCGACGGCCGACTTCGACCTCGCGACGCTTACGGTCGCAGCCGATGCTTCGGCAGCCGCGGCCGACATCAAGGCCCAGAGCGTGGTCGACGACAAAACCTATCGCGCAATCATGATTCCGCAGACCGCGGCGCTGACGCTGGCCGTCGAGCTCGAAAACGGCAAGGTGCTGTCGCAGAAGCTCGCCGAGGCTGCGCTCGCAGCCGGCGGACAGTACACCGTCAAGGCTCGCGTACTGCCTAACGACCTCGAAGTCAAGGTAAGCGGCGAAATCGAGAACTGGGACGACAAGGGCGAGCTCTCCGGCGGAAGCGACGACGACACGAAGGTCGAATTCGAGGATCACGCCGCCGACAACTACTTCGTCTACGACGGCGCGCAATACCGCACCGAGACCCTCTCCGACGGTTCGCGCTGGATGGCCGAGCCGCTGCGCTACCTGCCCGCAGGCTACACCCCGTCGGCGGTCGCCACCGAGAAGTCGCACATCTGGTACCCCTACGCCATGACCGACGTCACCGACAAAATCACCGCAGGCGGCGCTCAGGCACTGACCGACGAAGAGTCGCTCCGCGAGAAGGGCTATCTCTACGACTTCTACGCAGCATTCGGCGGCAAGGAGATTACCGAGGAGAACATGTACGAGTTCGAGGGTACGCAGGGCATCTGCCCCGAAGGCTGGCACATCCCGACCCGCATGGAGTACATCGCACTCTGCGGTCTGTCGAACAAGGCCGTCAACGAGGCGGGCAACTACACCGACGCTTCGGCGCTCTTCTACGACGCGACATACGGCGGCGGCAAGTACACGCTCTACAATGCGGCAGGCTGGAACTACGCCCTCACGGGCGCGCGAATGCAGTCGACCGACACGGCGACTCCGGCATTCCAGCTCACGACGTTCTACTCGGGCAACACCACCGAGGCCACCCCGGCCGAGTGCACGGGCGGAACACCGGCGCTGACCTACATCATGTCGTCGACCGGTTATACCAAGGTCACGGGCGGAATCCAGTTCTTCGCCCAGATGACGACCTTCACGAAGATATATCCCGAGGGCCGCATCAACGTAGCCTACGTAAACATCAACTCCGGCATGCAGGTACGCTGCGTCGAGAACAGATAATACGCAAACAGACATAAACCGCAAAACCGTAATTTGTCCGGTCGGTGCTCCGCAGCATCGGCCGGACAATTCCGGCGAAATAAGAGACCAAGCAAAATCATGAAACGCAACATCATCATAGCCGCACTCGTCGTTGCGGCATCGCTGGCCGCCGCATGCGGCAACAACCGACAGAACCGCACGGCCGAGACCTCGGAGGCCGCAGCACGAGAGTATGTGATGGAGGTCGACGACCTGCTCGCATCGGCCGAGGAGATGGCCGGCAGCGAAGTGGTATTCGAAGGCGTCTGCACGCACGCCTGCAAGCACGGCGCGACAAAAATATTCCTCATGGGCAGCGACGACACGCAGATAATCCGCGTCGAAGCGGCCGAACTCGGCTCCTTCGACACGAAGTGCGTCAACAGCGTCGTGCGCGTGACCGGCACTCTGCGCGAACAGCGCGTCGACGAGGCTTATCTGCAACAGTGGGAGGCCCGTCTGGCCGCCAATGCCGACAAACAGCACGGCACGGGCGAAGCAGGCTGCGACACCGAAAAGAAGGCCCGCCGCGAAACAGCAGCAACGCCCGCCGAGCGCATCGCCGACTTCCGCGCCAAGATAGCCGAGCGCCAGGCCGCGTGCGGAAAAGCCTATCTGTCGTTCTACTACGTCGATGCCGCGGCTTATGAGATTCTCTAAGCCCGACGGCGCGACATTTCGCCGCGTATGCCGGACACTGCACCGCGACCTCTCGTACTTCATCTCGGGACTCGTCGTCGTGTATGCCGTGTCCGGCATCGCGATGAACCATCGCGACACGATAAACCCCAACTACTCGGTCGACCGCACTGAATATGCCATCGACACCTCGGCAATCACCCGCGCCATGGACCGCTCGGATGTCCAGCGGCTCCTCGAACCGTTCGGCCGCGAGGGCGACTACACGAAACACTACTTCCCCGACGAGCGGACGATGAAGATATTCATCCGTGGCGGCTCGTCGCTCACGGTCGACCTCGCCGACGGCCGGGCCGTATACGAACGTCTGACGCCGCGACCCGTACTGCAAGCCTTCACGCGTCTGCACTACAACCCCGGACGGTGGTGGACTGCATTCGCCGACCTGTTCGCCGTACTGCTGCTCACGGTTACCGTGACGGGAGCGGTCATGGTCAAGGGCCGCAAAGGGCTGTGGGGACGCGGCGGCGTGGAATTGGCCGTCGGGGCGGCCGTTCCGATACTGTTTCTTCTGATATAACCGAACACGAAGTATGGAAAACATCATAGAATGTAAGAATCTTACGCACTACTACGGCAAGCGGCTCATATACCGCGACCTGAGCTTCGACGTTCCGCAGGGGCGCATTCTGGGTCTTCTCGGCAAGAACGGAACCGGCAAGACCACGACCATAAACATCCTGAGCGGATACCTTCGGCCGCACGCCGGCGAATGCTCGATTTTCGGCCAGAACATCCGCACGATGGACCCGGCGCTCCGCCGCCGCATAGGCCTTCTCATCGAGGGGCACGTGCAGTATCAGTTCATGACCATCGAACAAATCGAGCGGTTCTACTCGGCCTTCTACCCCGGCCAGTGGCGCCGCGAGGCCTACTACGACCTCATGGAGAAGCTGAAAGTCGCACCCGGACAGCGCATATCGCGCATGTCGTGCGGCCAGCGCTCGCAAGTAGCGCTGGGTCTGATTATGGCCCAGAATCCCGACCTGCTGGTTCTGGACGACTTCTCGCTGGGACTCGACCCGGGCTACCGCCGTCTGTTCGTCGACTACCTGCGCGACTACGCCAAATCGGAGAACAAGACCGTCTTCCTCACCTCGCACATAATTCAGGACATGGAGCGGCTTATCGACGACTGCATCGTCATGGACTACGGACGAATACTGATACAACAGCCCGTCGACGAGCTGCTCGCGACTCTGCACCGCTATACGTGCACCGTCCCCGAAAGCGCCGCAGTACCTGCCGACATCGACGGCCTGTACCATCCGCAGACCATACGCACCACCTTGGAGACGCACTCGTTCCTCACGGCGCAGGAGGTCGACCGGCGCCTGACCGAGGCCGGCATCCCCCACGGCGAACTGACAGCCGAACGGGTGACGCTGGAAGACGCATTCATTGGATTAACCGGTAAATATTGATTACTCGTATGAAAGCAATTTTCTATAAGGAGTGGCTCAAAACGCGCTGGTATCTGCTGCTGGCCGCCGCCGTAACGCTCGGCACGACAGCCTACTCGCTCATGCGCATCGCCCGCGTGGCCGATATGAAAGGCATAGCCCACGTGTGGGAGGTGATGCTCTCGCGCGACGTCGTATTCGTCGATGCGCTGGAATATCTGCCGCTTCTGGTCGGCGTTCTTCTGGGCCTCGTGCAGTTCATGCCCGAGATGTACCACAAATGTCTCAAACTGACGCTGCATCTGCCCTATAAGCCGATTCGCATGATAACCCTCATGACGGCATTCGGAACCGCTGCGCTCGCGGCAATCTTCGCCGCAGCCTGCCTGACGATGTTCGTATACCTGCGCGGCATACTCGCTCCCGAGCTTTACGGACGCATTCTGCTCACCGCCGCGCCGTGGTTTCTGGCCGGCATCGCAGGCTATCTGACCGTGGCGTGGATATGTCTCGAACCGGCATGGAAGCGCCGCGTGGCCGACATGGCGGTGGCCGTGCCGATGCTGTGGATATACTTCCTCGCCCCGGCGCCTGCCGCCTACGGAGCGTTTCTGCCACTGCTGGCCGTGTTCACACTGCTGACAGCGACGCTCGCGTGGCTCTCCGCAGCAAGATTCAAGGAGGGAAAACAGGACTAACGCAAAAACGAATAACAGATGAAACGTTTCAGTACAATATTTCTCGTCGCAACCGTCGTCGTACTGCTCCTGTGGCAGATTCCGTGGTGGACGAACTTCCTCACCGCCCGCACGTCGAAAGTGCCTTTCACGCTGTACAGCTCCGTGCTCGGCGACTTCATATCCACCGAACGCATCGACGAAAAGAGCATCGTGCGCCACGACCGCGCCGGCAATGTCTTCACGCAGGAGGAGGTCGACTCCCTGCTGCCGTTCTTCCATATGCGGCAACTCGTGGCCGACGGCCGTTTTCCCGAGCAGGTCTGCGGCGTGGACGTCACGCCTCACGAGGTGCAGCGCACGTCGTTCAGCTTCCGAATATCGCCGTCCGACATCAACGCTCCGGCAGCAGGCCTCTACCCTCTGCTCGAAAGCATGTCGGGACGTGTCGACCTCGCGATGCCCGACGATGTGTTCCGCATCACCGGCTCAGGCGTGGAGTTCATACGCATGGACGACAATGCAATCGACGCCGGCAAGAGCCGCAATTTCACCGATGCGCTGCTGCGCAAGGGATTCCGATTCCCGGCACGCTCGGTAGCCGGCAATCCGACAGCACGCAAGGAGTACGACGAAGGCTATCTTCTCACCGACGCCGACGGACGTCTGTTCCACCTCAAACAGCAGTGCGGCCGTCCCTACGTGCGGGCGATAGAGCTTCCCGAAGGGTGCGACATCCGCCACATGTTCGTCACCGAGTTCCGCGACCGCTCGCTGCTCGGATTCCTCGTCGACGCCGAGGGCCGGTTCATCGTCCTGCGCCGCTCCTACGAGCTCGTGCCGGCGCAGCTGCCGCCGTTCGACCCTGCAACGGAGGGCATGACGATCATAGGCAACATGCTCGACTGGACGGTCTGCACGCGCACCGCATCGGCCGACCGCTACACGGCCCTGCGCGCCGACGACATGACGGCAATAGATTCGGTGGAGTTCCCCGTCGACCGCCGGCCGATGCCCGGTCTCTACTTCACTTCGCCGGACGACAAGTTCGTTCGTCCGCGCCTGATATTCTGACAGCACACACACTCTCTCTTAACGAAACCGGCCTTCGCCCCCGCATGCGAAGGCCGGTTTTACATTCCGGAACGCCACCCGATGCCACGCCGGCAAAACCGTAGCACGGAGACAAAAAAAACGCACCCCGCGAGGGATGCGTTATGGTTCGGAAACGGCAACCGCCGCAGCGGTGCCGATGATTTTCCTGCGGCGCTACATCGTCATGCTGCGATACTTCGCATAACGGGCCATGACGTCGTCGACGTAGGCGAGAGTCTGTCTGCTGCCCGTAAACCTGCCGCAGCGGACCTCCTCCTTCTCGTAGTATTCGGGCTGGGCCTTCAATTGCAGATAACGCGACACGACATCCCACGAATTGGGATTTTCGCCCGCATTGCGGGCCAGACGCCGTGCGTCGGCAACGTGGCCGATACCGCCGTTATAGCTTGCCAGCACGATGCTCATACGATCCTTCTCGGGAACACCGGCAGGAATGCGCAGCGTACGCTCGATTTCGTTGAGCAGTTTGCCCGCCAGACGGACATTGGTCAGCGGGTCGATGATTTCGGCTTCGGGGACATTGAAATGACGCCCCACGACGGGCATAATCTGCATCAGCCCCATGGCTCCGCGGCGCGACACGATGTCCGCCTCGAAACGGGACTCATGATATGCTATGGCGCTCATCAGACGCCAGTCGCGGCCCTCCTCGGCACTTGCGGTGCGTATCACGTCGTCGTAATCCGAGATGATGCGCCGCTGTGCGGCGACAGCCTGGCCTATGCTCTCCGCCGGGACGATTTCCGCATCGGGTTCCGTTACCGGCAGCGAGGTGTTGAAGCCGTAAAAAGTAGTAAAAATGGTTAAGAACGAAAAGGTTAAAATTGTCTTCTTTAACATACGAAGGTGTTT
>CAMWIG010000073.1 GCA_947174295.1 uncultured Alistipes sp.
TTTAATGATACGGCGACCACCGAGATCTACACCTTTTAAGTCGTCGGCAGCGTCATATGTTTATAAGAGACAGTTCATGTTCGCCGCCGCCTTCGGATTCGGCTGCACCTCGACTCCGACCGAAGCACGGCTCATCGAAGAGAACCTCAACGTCGCCGTCGCACAAATCGGCAGTCTCAATCGCAGCAGTCTCGAAACAGGCACCCCGCGCATCCCGTCGACATACGCCGACGGCGAGATAAAGTACGTGCCGACCGACGACTGGGTGAGCGGATTCTTCGCCGGAACGCTCTGGCACATGTACCGCCTCACGGGCGACGAACAGTGGGCCGAAAGCGCACGCCGCCACACCGACATTCTCGACAGCGTGCAGTATCTCACCTGGCATCACGACGTGGGATTCATGATAAATTGCAGCTACGGCAACGCGCTGCGGTTCGCACCGACGGCCGCCGACACGGCCGTCATGGTGACGGCCGCCCGCTCGCTCGCCACGCGATACAGCCCCGAGACCGGCACTATCCTCTCGTGGAACGTCGACCGCGGATGGCAGGCCGAACGCGGATGGCGCTTCCCGGTAATCATCGACAACATGATGAATCTCGAACTGCTCTTCAAGGCGGCCGAATTCAGCGGCGACAGCTCGCTCTACGACATAGCAGTAAGCCACGCCGACCGCACGCTCGCCGAGCACTTCCGCGAGGACGGCAGCTGCTACCATGTGGTGGATTACGACCCCGAAACCGGCGCGGTACGCCGCCGCTGCACGGCTCAGGGATACGCCGACGAGTCGTCGTGGGCGCGCGGACAGGCATGGGCCATCTACGGATACACGCTCTGCTACCGCTACACCGGCGACGAGCGCTACATGCGCCACGCGGAGAAAGTGTGCCGCTTCGTCATGGAGCACCCCAACATGCCCGAAGACATGGTTCCCTACTGGGATTTCGACGCCCCGAACATCCCCGACGCATGCCGCGACGCTTCGAGCGCCGCAGTCATAGCATCGGCGCTCTACGAGCTCTACACCTACGACAACGACCCGCAGATGAAGGAGCGCGCCGACCGAATAGTCGCATCGCTCTCGACCCCCGCCTACCGTGCGGCCGTGGGCGAAAACGGAGGATTTCTGCTGATGCACTCGGTGGGAAGCATTCCCCACGGCAGCAGCATCGACGTGCCCCTGAACTACGCCGACTACTACCTGCTCGAAGCGCTGCTGCGCAAGCAGAACATCGAAAAAGGAGAACCCGTATTGCAATAACACCATGCTGCGAGCCGGACTCATACTTCTGTTTGCGCTGCTGACCCTCGGCACAGCACAGGCACAGCATACGCACGACGTGGCGGACGAACGGATACTATCGTTCGAAGATGGAACCGCTCCCGCCAAAGCCGACCGGCATTCGGCAATCGCAGTGTCGGACGCCCATTTCAAGCACTTCGCCCACTCGCTGCGCTGGACGTGGCGCAAGGACGGGGCGCAGCTGACGCTGCCCGTCGCGGTCGGCTACATGAGTGAAAATCCCGACCCGACGCAGACCAGCATCTCGACATTCGTCTTCTGGCTCTACGCTCCGCAGCCGTTGCAGGGCAAGCTGCGCTTCGAATTCCGCAAGCAGGGACGCACCTGCTGCCACTTCGACTACGGACTCGACTTCAAGGGCTGGCACGGCGCATGGGTCGCTTTCGACCGCGACATGGAGGGCACGCCCGAAGAGGGAATGGACGAAATCGTGATTCGCGCATGCGGCGTGCGGCGCGGAGAAGTGTACCTCGACCACATCATCGCCTCTTCGTTTCAGGACTCGCGACAGCATACGGCCGACACGCAGGCGCCGTTCATAAACAAAGGAACGGTCAACCACTGGCTGCAACTGCTCGACTGGTGGAACGACAGTCTCGACACGGCAGCTGCCGCCGCACCCGCCGACGCCGAGCTGCGCAGCATGGAGCTCATCGGCAGGCGTTTTCGCGAAATGATTCTCGAAGGCAGCAGGCCGCGCCCGCTCTCCGAGCTTCGCGAGCGGTTCGACGCCTACGGCATAACCGCCAACGACGACGGAACGCTGCGCGGCAAGAGCATATTCTTCGTCCGCTACGCCGAGACATACATAAACATGGGCCATCCCGACGTGAAACGCCAGTATGCCGAAGACGGCATGCTGCTGAGCGACTGCAACGACCTGCTGTTCCAGCTGGCCGTAGCGCACGACGCGGCGAAGAGCGACGCGGAGAGGGCCGAAACCGAGCGTATGTACATACAGCTGACGCGCCACCTGCTCGACCAGGGCTTCACCGCCGGAAGCGCTCTCGGCACGCTCCACCACTTGGGATACAGCATGCGAAACTTCTATACTGCACCCTATGTCATGCGCGAGGTTCTGCGTCGCGAGGGAATGCTCGACGAAGTACAGCAGGCCATGGAGTGGTTCTCGGGACTCGGCGAGGTGAAACGCATCCCCGAGGTGAAGGGAATGGACATCGACGCTTTCAACACCTCGCTCACGGGGCGTCTGGCCGCTCTGCTGATTATGGACGACAGCCCTCGCAAGACACTCTATCTGCGCCGGTTCTCGGAGTGGGCGGACAACGGACTGCAATACGCCGAGGGACTCGCCCCCTGCTTCAAGAGCGACGGTACGGTATACCACCACCGCCGCCACTACCCGGCCTACGCCGTCGGCGGATTCACGGGAGCCGTCAACGCAGTGTGGCTCTTCGCCGGCACCGACTTCGCCGTAGGCCGCACGGGGCACGAGAACCTCAAACGCGCACTGCTCGAAATGCGGTTCTACTGCAATCTGCGCTCGTTCCCGCTCGCACTCTCGGGGCGTCATCCCGACGGTCGCGGAGCCCTCATTCCCAAGCACTACGCACGCCTGGCCGAAGCGGGTTCGCCCGACGGAAGCCGTGCCATAGACCCCGAACTGGCCGCAGCATACATGCGCGTGGCTCCGAAGCCCGGCGACCGATACTCGAAACGGTTCCGGGCGGCAGGCATCGCCCCTGAGCGCGCACCCGAAGGATGCCGCGTCTACGGCTACAACGCTTCGCTCGCGATGCGCCGCGACGGCTGGCTGCTCACGGCGGCGGGACACAGCCGCTACCTCTGGTCGGCCGAGATATATCAGGGCTGCAACCTCTACGGCCGCTACCTGACACACGGCTCGCTGCAACTGCTCGGCGACGGAGAACCGGTATCGGCATTCGGCAGCGGATTCCGCCAGGAGGGCTGGGACTGGTGCCACATTCCGGGCACTACGGCCGTGGAGATTCCGATGAAGCGAATGGAGGCCACGGTTCTCAACGTCGACACCTTCTCGGGATACGAAGAAATGCTGCTCTCCGACGAGACGTTCTGCGGCGGCGCAAGCCATCGCGGACGCAACGGCGCATTCGGAATGATACTCCACGAGCACGACAAGTACAACGGCTCGCTCCGTGCGCGCAAATCGTTCTTTTTCTTCGACAACCGCGTGATAGCGCTCGGCTCCGACATCGAAAACGACGCCGAGGGAGGCGTGCACACCACCCTCTTCCAGAACACTCTCGACACGACGGTCGCCCCGACACGCATCGACGGTGCGGAGGTCGGCGCATTCCCCTTCCGCACGACGCTCGCCGACGGCGGATGCCTGCGCGACCGATTCGGCAACGCATGGTTCGTCCCCCGAGGCCGGATATGCGTAACGCGCGAGCGCCAGCATTCGCTGCACGAAGAGCGCGCCACGCCCACCGAAGGCGACTTCGAACGGGCATGGATCGACCACGGCGAAGGGATGGTGCGCGACGGAAGCTACGAATATCTCATGCTCGTTCACCCGACAGACAGCCAGGCGGAGGAGTGCACCGCAAGCCTCCCCTACGAGGTATGCGCCTGCAACCGCACGCTGCACGCCGTGCGCGACCTGACGACGGGCATCTATGCCGCCGTGGCGTTCGAAGCATCCGACAGCCTGCCCGGCTCGGAGTGCGTAGCCGCCGTATCGCGTCCGTGCATACTCCTCGCGAGCCGCGACACGGACGGAGCGCTGACGCTCAGCGTAGCCGACCCCGACCTTGCACTCTACGAGGGCGAGAGCGACGAGCGTTTCGATGCCGACGGCAAGCGCATCGAACGCAGCATCTACTCCCGCACGTGGATAGACAATCCGTCGGCCGAACACGAGGCGGTGCTGACGCTCCGCGGCGAATGGACGACCGACGGAACCTGCGGCTACGCCCGCATCGCCGGCACGGAGCGCGACGCATCGGGCGCGACGTTCACACGCCTCGCCGTGACATGCCGCGAGGGTGCAACCCGAGAAATACGACTGACCGAAAAAACGCGACTATGAAACAACGAAACATCCTGCCGCTCGTCGGCGCCGCCTCGGCGCTGTGTCTGCCCTCTATCGCGCAGACGCAGCAGCCCAATATCGTCTACGTCATTCCCGACCAGCTGCGCAACTGCTCGCTCCACTTCTGGGACGATGCGCCGTACAGCGCCTACACGCGCTGCGCAGCCGATCCGACAATCACACCCGCACTCGACGCATTCGCGGCACAGTCCGTCGTGCTGAGCGAGGCGCACAGCACCTGCCCGGTGAGCAGCCCCTATCGCGGCATGATGCTCACGGGCATGTTCCCCGAGCGCAACGGAGTGACGCTGAACTGCATGAACCAGCGCCCCGAGAGCACCCTCTCGCCCGACGCCGTCTGCATCAGCGACGTCCTCTCGCAGGCCGGCTACGACTGCGCCTACATCGGCAAGCTGCACGCCGACTTCCCGACACGCAACAATCCGCAGCGCCCGGGAACATACGTCGTCGACGGCGACGAGGTGTGGGACGCCTACACGCCGCCCGAGCGCCGGCACGGATTCAACTACTGGTACTCCTACGGCACCTACGACGTGCACAAGCATCCGCACTACTGGGACACCGAGGGCAACCGCCACGACATCGACGAGTGGTCGCCCAAGCACGAAGTCGACCGGGCCATCGCCTATCTCGACAACGAGGGCGGCGTGCGCGATGCGTCGAAGCCGTTCTTCATGATGATTGCCATGAACCCGCCCCACGCACCCTACCGCTCGACCGAGGACTGCATGGAGGAGGATTATGCGCTCTACCGCGGAAAGAGCGTCTCCGAGCTGCTCGTGCGGCCGAATGCCGACACGACCATGAGCAAGGCCCGTTCGGCGGCCTACTACTTCGCTTCGGTGACGGGCGTAGACCGCGAATTCGGCCGACTGCTCGATGCGCTGGAAGCTCGCGGTCTCGACGGCAATACAATCGTCGTCTTCACGTCCGACCACGGCGAGACGATGTGCAGCCACTCGCTCCGCGACCCGAAGAATTCGATTTACCGCGAATCGTTCAACGTGCCCTTCCTGATTCGCTATCCCGGAGTGTTGCAGCCGAGAGTCGACGATCTGATGCTCTCGACAACCGACATCATGCCCACGCTGCTGAGTCTGGCCGGTCTGGGCAACAGCATTCCCGCCTCGGTCGAGGGGCGCGACCTCGCACCCGCGCTCCGCACGGCCGGAGAGGGCGAACGGCCGCGTTCGGCACTATACATCCGCAACCTGAACGGACGCCGCGACAGCGACGGAATGGTCAGAGGAATATTTCCCGAGGCCCGCGGAATCAAGACCGGCCGCTATACGATGGAGATTGCAATCGACCGCAAACGCGCCGTGAAGCTCATCCGTCTGTTCGACGATGCGAACGACCCGTACCAGCTCTCGCCGCTCGATGCCGAAGCGAACCGGGAACTCACGGCCGGCCTCTGCGCCGAGCTGGGCGCCGAGCTCAAACGCAGCAACGACATCTGGTACCGCGAACGGATACTCGAAGAGCTGATTCCATACGGCGACGCCCCGCAAAAGACCGAAACACCCGGAAATAAGCAACCTTAAACTAACACACGATAACGAAACGAGAAATTCTAACCAAAAAATGATCTTATGAAACGGATTTTAGCACTGGCGCTCGCGCTGTGCTCCCTGATGATCGGTTGTTCCAACGACCTGGACGGCCTTCGGGCCGACGTCGAGTCGCTGAACAAACAGCTGGCCGCCTTGGAGACCGATGTCGCAGCGCTCAATGAACAAATCATCGGCGTATACGCGCTGATGAACGAATCGACGATCATCGTCGGCTGCACCGCTACATCCACGGGCTGGCGGTTGGAGCTGAGCGACGGTCAAACCATCGTCGTCTACGACGGTGCCAGAATCGAACACGCACAGCCGATTTACGGCATCGACGCCGAGGGCTGCTGGATTGTCAGCCTCGACGGCGGCAGCACCTTCACCCAGGTGCTCGACGCTTCGGGCGCTCCGGCAAGCGCACGCCCCGAGGAGAGCGACGACGGCGAAACGGGCGCTGCCGGAATCACGCCCCGGGTGAAAATCGACGCGGCCGGATACTGGATGGTCAGCCTCGACGGCGGTGCGAGCTACGAATACCTGACCGACGGCGACGGCCGCTACGTAAGCGCCGTGAGCGGCTCGTCGTACAGCGGATTCTTCTCCGAAATCACGTATGACGAGCAGACGGGACTTCTCACGCTCGAAACGCTCACCGGCCAGACCGTCGAGATTCCGGTGGTTGCCGACTTCGCACTCACCATCGCACACGAACGCGAAACCGAACCGTTCATGATAAACGAACGGCGCGTCTTCCCGGTCGAACAAACAGGCGTCGTCGAGGCGATGATTCAGGTTCCCTCGGGATGGTCGGCACAGCTCGAAGAGACGTCGCTCGCCGTGACGGCGCCTTCGGGCGACAGCAACGGAGAGATTCGGATAGCCATTCTGTCGGATAAGAAATACATGCGCATCGTCTCCATGCGCGTATCATGCTCGCAGGGCACACCGGCATGGCAGGCATTCATCACCGGCAGCGACGAAAACGTGCTGCTCGACTTCTCCTACGCCGGTTACATGCACGGCGAAACGGCACCCCCCGACGTGTCGACGCTCGGATACGACGTATTCAACGTGTGCGACTACGGAGCCGTGCCCAACGACGGACTCTCGGACCGCAAGGCATTCATCGCCGCAGTCGAGGCCGCGAAAACCAAGTCGGGAGCCATCATATACTTCCCCGAGGGCGAGTTCGAGCTGCATGCCGCGACCGACGACGAGAAGAATTACAGCGAGGATATCATCATCACACGCGGCAATTTCGTGCTCAAAGGCGCCGGCCGCGACAAGACGACGATTCTGATGTCGGCACCCAACATCCCGGCCGACCCGACGCTCATGTGGAGCTCGAACGTGCTCATCAACCTCAAACACAACAGCGGTCTTACCGACCTTACGACCGTTACCGGCGACTCCGCCAAGGGAACGTTCTCCGTCGAAGTGGCATCGGCCGCAGCACTGAAAGCCGGCGACTGGGTATGCCTCACGCTCGTAAACAACGACCCGGAGCTCATACTCCAAGAGCTCGGCTCGCAGCAGCGCTACGACAACGTCAACAAGTCGGGCTATCAAATCGTCACGGAGGGTATCACCATCTACGACTACCACCAGATAGCATCGATCAGCGGCACCAGAGTCACGTTCGCAGAACCGCTCATGCACGCCGTGGAGAGCAAATGGGGATGGAAGATTCAGAAATACAACCACTACGAGAACGTAGGCGTGGAGGATATCACCTTCAAGGGCAATGCCAAGGCCGATTTCACGCACCACGGCTCGTGGGACGACGACGGCGGGTACAAACCCGTAAACCTGATGCGTATGACCAATTCGTGGATACGCCGCGTGCGCTTCACCGACGTGAGCGAGTGCTCGTCGATAGTCAACTGCGCAAACGTCTCGGTCTACGACATCGAGATAACGGGCAACCGCGGCCACGCAGCAATCCGCTCGCAAGGCTCCTCCCGCGTATTCATCGGCAAGGTTGCCGACATGACCTCGGGACCGCTGACCTCCAATCCCTCGACGATATTGGAAGGCGTCGGACAGTACCATGCCGTCGGAGTGTCGAAGCCTTCGATGGGCGCAGTACTGTGGCGCAACAGCTGGGGACGCGACAGCAACTTCGAATCGCACGCCACACAGCCGCGCGCAACGCTCTTCGACTGCTGCCGGGGCGCATTCCTCACCTCGCGTCAGGGAGGCGACCAGAACCAGATGCCGAACCACCTCGACGATCTCACCATATGGAACTTCAACGAGACCGTACCCGAACCGGGCAACTACATCAGCTGGTGGAACTTCTCGTCGCGCTACTGGAAATTCATGCCGCCGACGATCGTCGGATATGCCGGACAGGTGCAATTCGACCCCGAAAGCGTGAAACTCGACGAGGGCCACGGCCAGAACGTCTACCCCGAATCGCTCTATGAGGCGCAGTTGCAGCAGCGTCTCGGCTCAGTACCCGCATGGTTGCTGGAACTCAAATAATTGTCGAACAAAAAAAGCCTGAACATAACATGAAAAAGATCTTAAAATCAATGCTTCTCGCGGCTATCGCCATTGCGGCTGCCGCCTGCCAGCAATCCGATATCGACGACCTCGAACGCGATATCGACAACCTCCGCTCGCGCCTGATTGCACTCGAAACGCAGGTCGACGTCCTGAACGACAACGTCGAGGCGCTCCAAAAGCTCCTCAACGGCGCGGCCGTGAACTCCGTAGAGGAGAAGAACGGCGTCTACACGATAACTCTCTCCAACGGCGAGGTGCTGACGCTGACCCAAGGCAGCGAAGGCGGATACTATACGCCGACTATCGGCGTCGACGCAGACGGATACTGGATTGTGAGCTTCGACGGGTCGACATACGCCCGCATAACCGATGCCGCCGGCAACCCCGTGTACGCCATAGCCAAGCCGGGCGCCACCGGCTCGAAGGGCGAAGACGGCGTTACGCCCCGCTTCAAGGTCGACGCATCGGGATATTGGCTGGTAAGCTACGACGAAGGCGAGAACTACGTACAGGTGCTCGGCGCCGACGGCAATCCCGTCAATGCGACGAACGGCACGGCGACCGACAGATTCTTCGCCGATGTCAAGGTGGAGGGCTCGGTACTGGTCGTGACGCTGCTCGACGGCAAAACGTATGAGATTCCCATCGTTTCGAACTTCAAGTGCGTAATCGCCGGAGCGGCCGACGGTGTGGTGACCTTCGCTCTGAACGAGGTGCGCAGCTTCGACGTGACGATGGCCGGCGTCGCCGCTGCGTTCGTGCCCGCTCCCGAGGGATGGGAGGCCGAGCTGGCTGCCGCCGACGATGCCGCCGACG
>CAMWIG010000074.1 GCA_947174295.1 uncultured Alistipes sp.
ACGGAAGAGAGGATACTCCCTGCGACGGAAAGTCGCTGCCGTTTCGTCGTCTTCGAGTGTCGAGAAAAGCATCTTGCACCCCATCGGTACGGATGGCAGCCAGTTCAGCAGTTTCGGATTTTCTCCCTCCTTGCCGGCGAGCTGATTGATGCCGTCGAGTACGATCATCAGCGGCTTTCGGTCTGCGACGCTCATTATCAGCTCTTGCAGGATCTCTTTCGGCTCTTTGCGGTTATGTTCCGCCTGCATCTTGTCGGGTTTCGGTATCCCGTAGAGGTCGTGTATTTCGTCGGTCAGGCGGGCGAGTATGCGGTTATAATCGCCCTCGGCGCCGGAGTTGCCGACGAAATGATATATCGTACAGTAGCTGTCGTCCTCCTTGCGGGCGTCGAGCCAGTTGGCGACCAGCGCGCTCTTTCCCATGCCGCTCTCGCCGGTAATGACCAAATAGCGGGCGTGTTCGTCTGCGAGGAACTCGTCCAGTCTATTGAAATTTTCATCATTGCGGATATATACATGGCAGCGGCTGTGTAAAAAGGCTCGCTGCGCCAGTCGTTCCAGTTCCAGCACCGACAGTTCCGTTTGCGGAAACAGCCGTTCCAGCAGCTCCGTGAATAGTTTCTCGACCTTCTCGCCCAGTTCCTCGACCGTAGCGTAGCCGTCATACGGATAGCGCGTGTTGCGGCGCACCGCCTCTTTCAGAGCCCGTTGTTCGGGTTCGATTCCGGCGCCGTCGTCCTTTATGAAGAAACATGCGTTAAGGTCGTTCTCCTCGCGCCGCAGGACGCCGTATCGCATCTCTATCTCGGTGACGCTTATGCCTCGGCCGATATCGTCCTTAATCCACGGATAACGTTCTGCAAGATTCGTATCCTGTTCGAGGATATCCGCGGGAGGACACCAGCCGTATCTGTCGCCCAGCAAACCTATGAAGAATGGGTGGGAATTGTCGATTTCGTTGAGGCATATTTGCACGACTTTGCCGTTTTGCGCCTCTTTTTCGGTAACTCCCCAGCGCAAATCGAGCTCCACGAACGACACGTCGCGTTCGGCGGCTTTCTTGCGCAGGCGGGGAAATGTGGTATTCATCAGATAGTTGCGCTCGTCCTGCATATCTCGGAAGGTCGAGGATACGAATACGCGAATCTGCCGGTTCTCTATAAGCGGGTACATATCGAATATGATTTTTATTCTGTCATGAACGAATATCTGCGGTTGGGCTATCGTCCGGGCCGACTTTTCAAAGTTACGCATTTTTTTGCTCAAAACCGCACTCTTTGCGGGGTGTTGCGCCGAAACAATGAAGATTTTGTCTATATTTGAATCCCTAAAAAGTGTAAATTTATGTACGAAGAACTTCAAACAATCATAGAGCGCGCATGGGAAGACCGTGCGCTGCTCGCCGAAGAGCCAGTGCGCGAAGCCGTCCGCGAGGTCGTGCGGCTGGTCAACGACGGTCTGTTGCGCACGGCCGAACCTGTCGATGCCGAACGCAGCGAGTGGCGAGTGAACGAGTGGGTCAAGAAGGCCGTGATACTCTATTTCCCGATTCAGCCCATGCGTACGATGCGCTCCGGCGAGTTGGAGTGGTACGACAAGATGGAGCTCAAACACGACTACGAGTCGCTGGGCGTGCGCGTCGTGCCGCATGCCGTGGCGCGCTACGGCGCCTACATCGCCCCGGGTGCTATTCTTATGCCGTCCTATGTCAACATCGGCGCCTACGTCGACACGGGAACCATGGTCGACACGTGGGCCACGGTCGGCTCGTGCGCCCAAATCGGCAAGCATGTCCACCTCTCTGGCGGCGTCGGCATCGGCGGCGTGCTCGAACCCGTGCAGGCCGCTCCCGTCATCATCGAGGACAACTGTTTCATCGGCTCGCGCGCGATAGTCGTCGAGGGTGCTCGCGTCTGCCGCGAGGCCGTGCTCGGCTCGAATACCGTCATCACGGGTTCGACGCACATCATCGACGTCACGGGTTCGGAGCCGGTCGAGTATCGCGGTTACGTTCCGCCGCGCTCGGTCGTCGTTCCCGGCAGCTACCGCAAGCAGTTCCCCGCCGGGGAGTACAGCGTCTCGTGCGCCCTGATTATCGGCCGCCGCAAGGAGTCCACCGACAAGAAAACGTCGCTCAACGACGCTCTGCGCGACTACGGCGTAAGCGCCTGATGCGATGGTTAATTCGTAATTGGCGATAATCGCTCGTTGCCGGTGGCAGTGAGCAGGAGCCGGATTCGAAATTCACGATTGGCACGGCTGATTTCGAATTTCGAATTTTGAATTTTGAATTTCAATGATTTATCATATCGACGAAACCACTTCGACCAACGACGACGCCCGCAATCCGTCGTATCTCCATGGCGATGTCGTGTGGGCCGAGTTCCAGACTGCGGGCCGCGGACAGCGCGGGCACCGATGGTCGAGCGACGCAGGTCTCAACCTGATGTTCTCGGCGGTGCTGTGCCCCGTGTCGCTGCCGGTTTCCGAGCAGTTTCTGCTGTCGGAGGCTGTCGCGCTGGCCCTTATCGACATGTTCGACTCCTACGGTATCGCCGCCCGCATCAAGTGGACCAACGATATCTACGTCGGCGACCGAAAGATTACCGGCGTGCTCATCGAGCAGAACGTGTCGGGAGGGTGCATCTCGCGATCCGTGGTCGGCATAGGCATCAATGTCAACCAGACGGAGTTCGATCCGTCGCTGCCGAATCCCGTCTCCATGGCCCTGATTGCGGGCCGAGCGTTCGACCGCCGCGAGGTGCTGGAACGCTATGTCGAGCTCCTGCAACGGCGTTATGCTCAGATAACCTCCGCTCCCGACGCTTTGCAGGAGGCCTACCGCGCCCGCATGTACCGTCTGCACGAGCCGTCCCCGTACCGCCTGCCGTCGGGCGAGTGTTTCACGGGCGAGATTCTCGGTGTCAGGCCGTCGGGAGCTCTCGTCGTGCGACGAACCGACGACGGACGAGTCGGCGAATACCTCTTCCGCGAGATAGAATTCGTGCTGCACCGCTAATTAATGCGGCAAAACTTTTGCTGTTACAAAAATAACAGTTATATTTGCATAACATTGTACGTGGCGGATTGCGGTGCTTTCGCCATGTCCGGCCTGAGTCGCAAGAACGTGAAACTACGACCTGCCGGTGCTCGGCAACGGTGAGGAGACAGAAAATGCGGCCTAAACGACCGTCGGGCACGAGACTTTGACGCCTGAGGCGTCACTAAGTCCCCTGCCAAGGCGGGGGATTCAGGGGGTGGGTCTAATTTGCGGACACGTTCGCAAGAACGTGAATGCTGGCAGCTCGGCAACGGTGAGAAAACAGAAAATGCGGCCTAAACGCTCGTCGGGCACGAGACTTTGACGCCTGAGGCGTCACTAAGTCCCCTGCCAAGGCGGGGGATTTAGGGGGTGGGTCTGATTTGCGGACACGTTCGCAAGAACGTGAAACTACGACCCGCCGGCATCTCGGCAACGGTGTGGAAACAGAAAAGACAACAATACGTATAAAACCTTACAATATTATGAACGTACCATCCAATATCAAGTACTCGAACGACCACGAGTGGTGTCGTGTCGAGGGTGAGTTTGCCTATGTAGGTATTACCGATTTCGCGCAGAGCCAGCTCGGCGACATCGTCTTCGTCGACGTGCCTACCGAGGGCGAGACCCTCGCTGCCGGCGATGTCTTCGGCACCATCGAGGCCGTTAAGACCGTGAGCGACGCCTTCCTGCCTGTCGGCGGCGAGATTGTCGAGTTCAATTCGGCAGTCGATGCCGATCCGTCGATTGTCAACAAGGATCCCTACGGCGAGGGCTGGATGGTCAAGGTGCGCATGTCGGATGCCGCGGAGTACGAGGCTCTGCTGACCGACGAGCAGTACAAGGAGCTCATCGGCTAAACCGTCCGTCGCGCCGTGCGCGGCGCCTGCCTCCGGGCGGCGTGTGAAGACGGTTCCCGACGTGCGTTGCGCACTTCGGCTCCGCATCGCTTCGCAGGTTGTGCGTATGCGTCATGTCCTGCGTTGCGGGTCGGCGGCGTGCGGCGAACCCGAACAGAACGAATAGTAAGAAATAACACTCAGATTTATTATGTCAAAAGTTACAGTCATAGGCGCAGGAGCTGTGGGTGCTACTTGCGCGAATGTGATGGCGTGCCGCGAGGTTGCGGACGAGGTCGTTCTCATCGACATCAAGGAGGGACTCTCCGAGGGCAAGATGCTCGACATGTATCAGGCTTCGGCCGTTCTGGATTGCGATACGAAGGTCGTCGGCGTCACCAACGATTACAGCAAGACCGCAGGGTCCGACGTCGTTGTCGTCACGTCGGGCATTCCCCGCAAGCCGGGCATGACCCGCGAGGAGCTCATCGGCACCAACGCCAACATCCTGAAAAGCGTCGTTACGTCGGCAGCGAAGTACTCGCCCCGTGCGATATTCCTCATCGTGGCCAACCCGATGGATACGATGACTTATCTGGCATTGAAGAGCACGGGACTTCCCAAGAACCGCATCATCGGCATGGGCGGCGCTCTCGATTCGTCGCGTTTCAAGTGCTATCTCGCCAAGGCTACGGGTGCCAACATCAACGACATCGACGGAATGGTCATCGGCGGTCACGGCGACACGACGATGATACCCCTGCTTTCCAAGGCTACGGTCAAGGGTGTTTCCGTTTCGCAGTTCGCCTCGAAGAAGAAGTTGCAGGAGGCTGTTTCGGCGACCATGGTCGGCGGTGCTACGCTCACCAAGATGATAGGCACGTCGGCATGGTATGCTCCGGGAGCTGCCGCAGCCTACATGGTCGAGGCCATCCTCAAAGACCAGAAGAAAATCGTGCCGTGCAGCTGCTACCTCGACGGCGAGTACGGCCATAGCGACCTCTGCATCGGCGTGCCGGCGGTCATCGGCCGCAAGGGCATCGAGAAGATTGTCAAAATCGACCTCACCGACGAGGAGAAGACGCGTTTCGCCGAGTCTGCCGCCGCGGTTCACAAGACCAACGCCGTCCTCCGCGAAATCGGTGCAATCTAATCGCGCCGCCGTGCATAACGAATCGCCCCGACGAACTTCGCCGGGGCGGTTTTCGTTGATATGAAGTTACTTTGCGATTGCTGCTCTAATTTTCCATTGCTCGTTGGCGACGTGCCCGCATCATTGCTTTTTCCCGCGGACGTAGCCTGCGGAGCGCCGGCGAACGAAGTGAGCGGGTCTCCGCCGCCTCGAGGCTGCGGCCCGCGCGCAGCATAGCTGCGCAATCAGTAATTATTAATGAGCAATTAGAAATTGTTTGTCCCGCTACGATTGTACGCGGCATTAGCCTGCATGGTCATTCTGAACGAAATGTAATGGAGTGAAGAATCTGACCGTCCTCATCCCACACGAAGTGAAGAATTTACGCAAGAGGTGTGAAATCTGCATGTAAATTGGTGGGCCGACTAAAAATCGCATGAATATTACGCAATTGGTTGTAAATCCTAATTATTTGTATTATCTTTGCGATAAGCGATTCGTCGGAAGACGGATTCGTGAACTTTGCCGATAAGGAAAAATCTGGTAAATTTTTTGAACACAGGCAAAGCACAAGTTTAGTCCCGCGAGCGTCGGCCCATGTCCGGCGTAGGGGTGCATTACATTGACTTTTACGTTACGGACGTGGATCCTTGTGCTTATAGTGTTCAGGCTTACCAGAGCCTTTCCTTATATGAGCTGAGCCCACGCTTCCGTAACATTTCTTTTTCAACGGGTCGCATAATTAGAATTGTAAAAATTATGTTACCTTTGCAAACAGATGCGGCCACGTAGCTGCCGACATATAATTAAAGGTTAAGACAAACCTTTATGCCACTCACAAACTCGCGACTATTACTTTGTAATAGGTTTATGCTGGTGTAAAATTTGTCAGAAACCCTTGTCATGCCTACGGCTTCGGCCGTCGGCAGGCTTGGGCGTAGGGACAGTTTACCAGCATGGCTCGCGAGGCCGGTGGGTGGGGCTGCACCTGCGCCCTTGCTTTTTTGCGGGCGTCAGGGCCGACCGAATACCGCACCGCCCGTCATTTCGCATCCGTCGATTTTGCGTCCGCCGTCCGCGTTCGGTTAACAGAACGACAATTACCCACACTGGCGCCGGAACCACACCTCCGGCCGACAAACCCCGCCGGAGCATTTCGGCAATCGAACACCATGACACTGACCTACACCCTCGGCATACTTGGCATTCATCACGCCAACGTGAAGACCGTCGGCTACTACGAAGAGATTATTTCCTCCTATTGGAATCGCACTCCGTGCATGAACGTCATCTTCTTTGCATCGACGCGCCACACCTGCGGTTCGTGGCGGCGCTGCTTCCGGCCTGCCAACGCATGCGTGGCCTGCGCGCTGAGCTGCGGCAGAGCGTCGAATACGTCACGCGACACGGCCTGAGCGTCGGAACCCGCCTGCCTCAGGTGCTGCTGCGAAAGAGGCTACTCGACGTGCCGCCGTCGTCGAGTATGCAGACCACATCGCCTCGCAGACGCTGGCCGTCGCCGTGGCGTGCAAGGCGGCACTGGCCGGTGCGGTCGTCGTGGACTCCGGCGTCGACGAGGAGCCTTTGAAAATCGCCGTTACCAAGATGCGGTAGCAGTTAATCGGTAGTAGTTTGCTGTCGTGACGAACAGATTATAGACTGAAAGCGGAAAATTTTCGGGTTCTGTCGGGTCGTAAACTATTGTTTGTAATTGCCGGTGTTATTTGCTATATTTGTAAAATGCAATTAAAATAATATACATATGAAGAAAGTCATTATTGTCTTTTGGGCATTCTTTTACGCCATTGCATCTTTTGCACAAGGTGAAAGTGTAAAGCCCTCTTATGGTGTAAAATTGGATAGAGAAGTGGCTATTGCTAAAATAGAGAAAGAGATCTATCAAGACGTAGTAGTCGAGTTGAAGTCGTCAGATTTCATAGCATGGTTTGCGCACGGAGTCAAGATAATTGTAAGAGATGCAAAAACTGGGAAAAAGCTGTATCGCAAACGTTTTTCCAAGTCATATCTTTATGCTTTTTCTGATGGTACTATTTATGTAGGAAAAGGTAATGCGTTAACACAGCTTACATTATTAAAGTCTAACAAATATAATGTTTGGCTAATGGAGTTAAGAAAAAATGGTATTTACTGAAATAAATATTTATGTATTAGCGCGATAATGTCTTTAACATTTGTTATAACATGAGCAAATGAGCTCCATTCTTGGTTGAAATATGTGAGTTGGATTGGCTATGTCACCAAGCAAAGAGAGGTATATCGCCCCTAATCAAGACAGAACATTCTATATTTGCAGCAGAAAGAGATAATAAAATGAAGAGGAGAATCTACGACATATGGAGATTCTTCGCTGCCACTCAGTATAATGCAGCAAGAGAGAATCTTCACTTCGCTGCGTCCTGTTGACCTTTCGGCTGCCGTTATCTCGCCTCGGAATAGCCCGAACCGAGTTCGGTTTTGGTCTCGGCTTATCGAAAACGTTTGGAATAACGTGGGCGGCGAGCGTTACAATATGAAAATAGATTGCTGATTACTCATTGAAAATTGCTCATTAAAACACAGCCCCCGTCCTGAAAGCATCAGGGCGGGGGCTGCTGTTAGGCGGGATGGAGGATTACTCCTCGTCGGTGTCGGTGTAGGCTTTCAGCAGCTTGTCCTGCACGTCGGCGGGGACTTGCTCGTAGGAAGCGAACTTCATCGAGTAGGTCGCCGCACCCGAGGTGAGCGACGAGAGGGTAGTGGAGTAGCGGTAGAGTTCGGCCAGAGGAACGCGTGCGTTCAGTCGGTCGAAGCCCTTGTCGGACTCCATGCCCATAATCATGGCGCGGCGGTTCTGCAAGTCGCTCATCACGGCGCCCATGTATTCGCTCGGGGTGAGAACCTCGACGTCGTAGATGGGCTCCATAATCTTCGGGCCGGCGTTGCGGAACGCCTCCTTGAATGCGTTGCGGGCGGCGAGCTTGAACGAGATTTCGTTGGAGTCTACCGGGTGCATCTTGCCGTCGTAGATGACTACGCGGATGTCGCGGGCGTAGGAACCAGTCAGCGGGCCTTCGTCCATCTTCTCCATGATGCCTTTCAGGATGGCCGGCATGAAGCGTGCGTCGATGGCGCCGCCGACAATCGAGTTGTAGTATTGGAGCTTGCCTCCCCACGGCAGGTCGTACTCCTCCTTGCCCTTGATGTTGACGTTGATGTCCTTGCCGCCGACCTTGTAGGACTTGGGCTCGTCGATGCCCTCGTAGTAGGGTTCGATGACCATGTGCACCTCGCCGAACTGGCCCGAGCCGCCCGACTGCTTCTTGTGGCGGTAGTCGGCCTGAGCGACCTTGGTGATGGTCTCGCGGTAGGGAATGCGCGGTGCGAAGAACTCTATCTCCATCTTGAAGTCGTTGGCCAGACGCGTGCGCAGGATGTTGAGATGGTGTTCGCCCTGACCCTGAATAATCGTCTGTTTGAGCTCCTTGGAGTAGTCGACCAGAATCGTCGGGTCTTCGTACTTGGCGTCGGCGAGCAGTTTGCCCAGCTTCTCCTCGTCGGCCTGAACCTTGGCCTTGACGGCGGCGCGGTAGCGCGGTTCGGGGAAGACTATGGGGTCTACGGCCAGCTGGGTGCCTGCGGCGGTCAGCGTGTCGTTGGTGCGCGTGCCTTTGAGCTTCACCGTGCAGCCGATGTCGCCGGCCGAAAGCTCCGAAACCTTTATGCGGTTCTTGCCGGCCACGGCGAAGAGCTGCGAGAGTTTCTCCTTGTTGCCCGTGCGGGAGTTGACGAGCTCCATGCCCTCGGTCAGCTTGCCGCGGATGACGCGCATGTAGGATATTTCGCCGATGTGCTGTTCGAGCTGGCTCTTGAATACGAATGCCACGGCGGGCTGCTCGGCGTCGGCCGCGATCTCCTCGCCCTCGGTGGAGAGGAACTTGGGAGCTTTCAGCGGGCCGGGGGCCACGTTGATGATGAACTCCATGAGACGCTTGGTGCCGATGTCGCGCTTGCCGCTCGCGCAGAAGATGGGCATCACCTCGCGGTTCGAAACGCCGATTTTGAGACCCGAACGGATGTCGTCCTGGTGAAGCGTTCCCTTCTCGAAGTAGAGCTCCATGAGCGCCTCGTCGTGCTCGGCGGCCATCTCGACCAGCTCCTTGTTGAGCTCCATGGCGCGCTCCATCTCCTCGGCGGGGATTTCGAGCTCCCGCGCCGGGCCGTGGG
>CAMWIG010000075.1 GCA_947174295.1 uncultured Alistipes sp.
CCCCACCCCAGCCCCTCCCTCAGGGAGGGGTGCGATAGCACGTCACCGCTTTATGTTGCGTCGGTTGCTTAGGGCCTGTATTCCGTTTTGCATGCCTTGTTTAGGTTCTTCTTGTCGTTGTCCGTTTTCGCGCGGGTTGCGCGCTTCGTTATGTCGTAGTCTCACGGCGTTCCGCCGTGTTTGCAAATCCGACCCGCCCCGGAACGCGTCCGCAGGCGAGGGTGGAGTCGGATTGTTCGGGCGGCAGCCGAGCTGCATGCTACTCTTCGAGTGCCGCAGCCAGGTCGTCGCAGTCCGGCAGAAAGAACACGTGGTTCAGAATGCCGAACGAAACCGTTTTGCTTCTGCCTTGCAGGGTTACTCTCCCGACGCTGCAAACGAAATAATTGTCGATTGTCAGCATATGGTCGAGAGCCAGTCCTATCAGTCCCGAGCCGAGCATCGACCCCAGCATCTGCAAGCCCGCGTATTCCGACTCGGCATCGATGCGGGAGTCAATCTCCTGGTTCACCGACTGCATGATGGTCTCCTTGTGGGCGCTTTTGTCGGGGCAGCTGACTACGCATATCGCTCCGAGTATGCCCATTGCCGGAATGGCGCAGGTAAGTTTCTTCATTCGTCTAATTTATTATATCGTTTCAGCCTCTGCCGCGACTGTCGCATTCGTCTCGTCTCCGGCCGTCGCTTCTGCTATCTCCTCCATGACGCGGCGGTCGTTGCACAGGTGCGGCACCTTGTTTTTGCAGCGGCGGCGGAGCCAGCGCTCGAACGTGCCGCGGGGCAGCGCTCTGACCAGCGGTGGGGCCAGCGTCGTTCGCCGCTTGGCGTCGTAGTCCGAGTTGAGCCGTCGCAGTGCGTCGTCGAGCGTCGCGGCGAATGTCGCCGCGTCGGCCGGCTCGTGCAGAAACTCCACGGCCCATTCGTGTGCGCCGCGCTCGTGCAGGGTCATGTATACGGGCGCTGCGGTGTACTCTGCGGCGACGGCTCCCGTGGCTCGGCACGCTTCGGCCAGAGCACGTTCGGCGTTGTCGGCCATGAGCTCCTCGCCGAAGACGTTGATGAACTGCCGCGTGCGTCCCACGAGCCGTATGCGGTAAGGGTCGGTCGAGGTGAACTCCACGACGTCGCCCAGTTCGTAGCGCCACAGCCCGTTGCACGAGGTGATGACCATCGCGTAGCGGCCGCCGCTGCGGACGCCTTCGAGCGGTACTGTCGCCGCGCCGTCGCGGAACTCGTAGAGCGTGCCGTAGTCGGTCATTAGCATCATGTCGTCGCGCGACAGGTCGTCGGCCATTGCAAAGAACCCTTCCGAAGCGTTGTATGTCTCCATGTATCGGAAATCCTCGCTCGGCAGAATCTCCGCGAACGCCGCACGGTAGGGCGCGAATCCCATTCCTCCGTGGGCGAACATTTCCAGATGAGGCCACACCTCCAACAGGTTGTCGCACCCCGTATAGTCGAGTATGCGCCTGAGCAGAGCGAGATTCCACGACGGAACACCGGCCAGCGACGTCACGTTGCGCCGCGTGCACTCGCGGCATATCGCAGCTGCCTTGGCTTCGAAATCCTCGGTCAGAGCCGTTCTTACGTCCGGCAGCCTCAGCCATCCGGCCGTCTGCGGCAGGCAGCTGATGACGATTGCCGACAGATCGCCCACCAGGGCTCCGTGCTCCGTGCGGCACGACCCTCCCAGAGTGAGCGCCCGGCCTTCGAATATGCGCGTGGCCGGATGCTCCGATGCGTACATCGCCGCCACGTCGCGCATGCCGCGCAGATGGTTCCGCCACAGGGCCTCGGCGGTGACGGGAATGTATTTGCTGCGGTCGGAGGTCGTGCCCGACGAGCGGGCGAACATCCTCGCGCAGCCTTCCGCCGCTACGTTCCTCTCTCCTGCGAGCATCCTCTCGACATAGGGTCTGAACGCGTCGTAGTCGCGAACGGGAACAGCTTCGGCGAACCGTTCGTATGTCATGCCGGCGCGCAGGCCGTGGTCGTGTCCGAATGCCGTGCGTTCGCCGCGGAAGGCGAGCTCCGCGAAGGTTCGTCTCTGCAACTCCGCAGCATCGCGCCGCATGCGGTCGAAAGCTCTCGCACGTGTGGCGAGGGCGGTTCGTATTATTCTGTTTTTCAGTCCTTGCATCTCTTCGGTCGACTTCCGCGCCGACGAAGAGCGCCGCACGGAATCAGTTAAAATATTCGCCTATTCTGCCTATGGCCGACGGCATGGCGAATACCACCACGCGGTCGTAGGCGTTGATTTCGGTGTTGCCCACGGCGATGAAGACCTTGTCGCCGCGAACTATGCCGCCGATTATGACATCGTCGGGCAGGTTCATATCCTTTATACGGCTCTTCGTGGCCGGGGAGTTGGGCTTCACGATGAATTCCAGCACCTCGGCTTCGCTGCCCGTGAGGCACTTTATGGCCTGCACGTCGGTCGACATCGTGAAACGGAAGATGTTCGACGCCGTCACGAGTTTCTTGTTGATTATGGTGTCGATGCCCATGCTCTCGGCCAGGCTAATGTAGTTGAGGTTCTCGACCTCGGCTATCACCTTCTTCACACCCATGCGCTTGGCGAGCATCGCCGCGAGGATGTTGGTCTCGCTGCGGCCCGTAACGGCGACGAAGGCGTCCATATTCGACAGACCCTCCTCCAACATGGCCTCCGTGTGGCGGCCGTCTTCGTTGATTATGAGTGTCTTGTCCAACAACTCTGCCAAACGGTAGGCTTTTTCGGAGTTGTAATCGACCAATTTTATGTTCATTTCGTCCTGCAACTCTTCGGCGATGCGGATTCCTATGCGCGAGCCGCCGAGAATCATCATGTTCTTGACCTGGACGTTGGTCTGGCCCGAGAGCTCGATGAGCTCGCGCACGGCGTCCTGGCGCGTGATGACGTAAATAAGGTCGCCCTCCATGAACTCTTCGCCGCGCCGCGGAATGATGGTCTGCCCGCTGCGGGCTATTGCCACCGTGCGGTAGCTGAGCGGAGTGTCGTCGGCGGCGAACCCGGCGAGCTCGCGACCCACCAGAGGCGACGAGGCTTCGAGGCGGAACACCACCAGCGAGAGCTTGCCGCTCGAAAAGTCGACGTACTCCGTAGTCGACGTGTGTCCCAGCAGATTGATGACCTCGCGGGCGGCGACCTTTTCGGGGTAGAAGAGGTAGTCGATGCCCATGTCGATGAATATCTCCTTGTTGTTGGGTTCGAGATACTCGTTGTTGTCGATGCGTGCGATGGATTTCTTGGCGCCGAGCTGCTTGGCGAGCATTGCCGAGAGGATGTTCTCGTTCTCCTCGTGATTCACGGCGATGAAGAGGTCGCAGCGCCGCACGGCGGCCTTGCGCAGCGTGTCGAAGGTCGTCGAGTCGCCCTCGACGGTTATCACGTCGGCCAGCGAGCTCACGTCGCCCAGAAGTTTGGGGTCGGCGTCCACGACCGTGATGTCGTGGCCGTTGCCGCTGAGCATCTTCGCAAGATGACTTCCCATTTCGCCTGCACCGGCTATTATGATTCGCATGGTTGTACTTTAATTTCTAAGTTTATGTTATGCCGCGTTTCGCGGCTTTCGTTCCTTGTCCGCCGTAGTCTCGCGTCCTTGCACGCGTTTGCGAATGTTGCCCGTTCTCCTGAATCCTCCCTTCTGCGAGGGAGGGCTTGCATTCCGTCTTCGGCGTCGGAGACGGGCGGCCGCACTTTTGCAAAATCAATGACAAATGTATATATTTGTATCGGAAAGTCAAAATTTTAAAAGGTTTATTTAAAGTAACGGCATTATGGAAACAACCGTATCTACATGGGTCGTTGTCCTTCTTGCGGCGATAGGTTTCGTGGCGTTTTTCGTCGTCGGCATGTCGCTGACGCTGATATTCAAGGGGCACCATATCGACTCGGAGATTTCGACCAACAAGGATATGCAGCGTCTGGGCATAAAGTGTGCCGTGCAGGAGGCACGCGAGGAGGGCGGCGAGGATGACTGCCGCGACGTGGGATGCTCGGGCAACTGCGCCGGCTGCGACATCGACCACAAGGCCGATGCGCACGGATGAAACGCCGCGGGCCGCATGTCGTGAAGACGTGCGGTCGGCGGATTTTAGCGTAACCGCCCCTGCCGGACAGTTCCGGCAGGGGCGGTTTCATCTTCGGAAGGCCGTATGCGCAGCCTGTTATTCGGCGGCGAGGGCCTGCTCGATGTCGGCGATGATGTCGTCGGCATCCTCGATTCCGGCCGAGAAGCGGATGAGGTCGGGAGCGCTGCCCGCCTCCGAGAGCTGTTCGTCGGAGAGCTGGCGGTGGGTGTGGCTCGCCGGGTGCAGCACGCAGGTGCGCGCGTCGGCCACGTGAGTCACGATGGCTGCCAGACGAAGCGAGTCCATGAAGCGTATGGCCACCTCGCGGCCGCCTTTGAGACCGAACGAGAGCACGCCGCACGACCCGCCGGGCAGATACTTGCGGCCCAGTTCGTAGTACTTGTCGCCCGGCAGTCCGCAGTAGTGCACCCATGCCACCTTGTCGGTGCGGGCGGCGAGGTACTCGGCTACGCGCTGCGCATTCTCGCAATGGCGCGGAACGCGCAGGTGGAGCGTTTCGAGTCCCAGATTGAGCAGGAACGCATTCTGCGGCGACTGCGACGAGCCGAGGTCGCGCATGAGCTGCGCCGTGGCCTTGGTGATGTAGGCCATGCGTCCGAACGCTTTGGTGTAGGTCAGTCCGTGGTACGATTCGTCGGGAGTGGTGAGCCCCGGGAACTTGTCGGCGTGCGCCTCCCAGTCGAAGTTGCCGCTGTCGACTATCGCCCCGCCCACGGCCGTGGCGTGACCGTCCATGTATTTTGTCGTGGAGTGCGTCACGATGTCGGCGCCCCACTCTATGGGGCGGCAGTTTACGGGGGTGGCGAAGGTGTTGTCGACGATAAGGGGCACGCCGTGCGAGTGGGCCAGCCGTGCGAAGCGCTCGATGTCGAGCACCGCGACGCCGGGGTTGGAGAGGGTCTCGCCGAAGAGCGCCTTGGTTTCGGGCCGGAATGCGGCCTTTATCTCGTCGTCGGAAGCGTCGGGGTCGACGAACGTCACCTCGATTCCCATCTTGCGGAGCGTCACGCCGAAGAGGTTGAACGTGCCGCCGTAGATGTTCGTCGCACTGACTATGTGGTCGCCCGCCGAGCAGATGTTGAGCACGGCGTAGAACGACGCCGCCTGGCCCGACGAGGTCAGGATTGCTCCCACGCCCCCTTCGAGCGCCGCGATTTTGGCCGCCACGTTGTCGCACGTGGGGTTTTGGAGCCGCGAGTAGAAGTATCCGCTCTCTTCGAGGTCGAACAGGCGGGCCATCTGTTCGCTGGTTTCGTATTTGAACGTGGTGCTCTGCACTATCGGCATCACGCGCGGCTGTCCGTTCGCCGGACGGTAGCCGGCTTGTACGCAGAGCGTACCTATTTTGTACTTTTTAGTCTCCATGTCTTTTCGTTCGTTGAATTGCCGGCCTTCCCTGAAAAGGCCCCTTTCATGGCGGCGAAGGTACGAAAAATATCGGATAAAATTTGGATTTTCGGTTCGAATGTCATACATTTGCCGATAGAACGCACGATTCGTATGACGGCTTTTAATTTCGCATATTGCTTTTTCGTCTATTTCTTTTTCGGTAGGGAGAAGAAACGGAACGGCGTGTATGCGATAGGCTGATGAGATAATTGATTTGCGACTTGCTCCCGTTTCTCGAAGGACGGGAGCTTTTTTGTTTTCAGGACTATGG
This sequence comes from uncultured Alistipes sp., assembly GCA_947174295.1. Classification (GTDB taxonomy): domain Bacteria; phylum Bacteroidota; class Bacteroidia; order Bacteroidales; family Rikenellaceae; genus Alistipes. Next base: position 5,756 of record CAMWIG010000075.1, read on the forward strand.
AAAGAGTGACTATTCAGGGCATCGGGGGGTGTTTTCACGACATGGCGGCCCGCGGGTACTTCGCCGGGGAGAGTGTCGAGACAATCCCCTGCAAGAGTTTTTCGGAGCTGTTCGATACCATGGCTGCCGACCGCTCGCTGACGGGCGTCGCTGCTATCGAGAACACGATTGCGGGCAGTCTGCTGCACAACCACGAGCTGCTGCGCGGCAGCGGTCTGAGGGTGGTGGGGGAGTACAAGCTGCGCATTTCGCATGTGCTGGCCGCACTGCCGGGGCAGAGCATCGACGATATCGAGGAGGTGAACTCCCATCCGATAGCGCTCATGCAGTGCGCCCGTTTTCTGGGCGAGCATCCGCGCATGAAGGTCGTCGAGACCGACGACACGGCGGGCAGCGCCTTCGAAATAGCGCGCGGCGCCCTGCGCGGCCATGCGGCTATATGCGGTTCGCTGGCGGCCGAGACCTACGGGCTCGAAATCCTCGAACGCGGCATCGAGACCGACCGGCACAACTTCACGCGTTTTCTGGTGCTGGCCGACGTGAGCCGAGCCGCCGAGTTCGCCCGCCGGGGGCGCATCGACAAGGCGTCGATGGTGTTCAGTCTGCCGCACACGCAGGGCAGCTTGTCGAAAGTGCTGGCCATACTGTCGTTCTATGATTTGAATCTCACCAAGATACAGTCGCTGCCCATCGTCGGCCGCGAGTGGGAGTATCTGTTCTACGTCGACGTGACGTTCGACGATGCCGAGCGATATCGCCGGGGTGTGGATGCCGTGCGGCCGCTTACGAACGAATTTAAAATATTGGGAGAGTATGCAGAGTGTTCCGACCCGCAGGTCTGATTTCGAACCTGCCGACCGCGTGCGTGAAGTGCGCGAATACTTTTTTTCGCGCAAACTGCGCGAGATAGCCGACATGCGGGCCGCCGGGCGCGATGTCGTGAGCCTCGGAATAGGAGGACCCGACCGTCCGCCGCAGCCGTCGGTCGTCGAGACGCTGTGCCGCGAGAGCCGCCGCGGCGACGTGCACTCCTACCAGCCCTATGCGGGCATCGCCGAACTGCGCGAGGAGTTCGCCCGGTGGTACGTCCGTCGCTTCGGCGTCGAGCTCGACCCTTCGCGCGAAGTGTTGCCGCTCATCGGCTCGAAGGAGGGAATACTGCACGTCTCGCTGGCATTCCTGAACCCGGGCGACGGAGTGCTCGTCCCCGACCCGGGGTATCCGGCCTATACGTCGGTGAGCCGTCTGGTCGGCGCCCGGATTTACAGCTACGGACTCGACGCGCGGAACGGTTGGATGCCCGATTTCGAGGAGCTGGAACGCATGCCGCTCGACAGGGTGAAACTCATGTGGGTGAACTATCCGAACATGCCGACCGGTGCGCGGGCCACGCGCGGGACGTTCGAGCGGCTGATCGACTTCGCGCGCCGGCACCGCATAGTCGTGGTGAACGACAACCCCTACTGTTTCATTCTGAACGACAACCCGCTGAGCATCCTCTCGGCCGACGGTGCGCGCGATGTGGCCATCGAACTCAACTCGCTGAGCAAGAGTCATAACATGGCCGGCTGGCGTGTGGGCATGCTGGCGTCGTGCAGCCGTTTCACGGAGTGGATTCTCCGCGTCAAGAGCAACGTCGACTCGGGCATGTTCCGTCCGTTGCAGTCGGCTGCGGCGGAGGCTCTGCGCGCCGGTGACGGGTGGTATGCCGAACAGAACCGCGTCTACGCCCGCCGGCGTGCCGCGGCCGAGCGAATCATGCTTGCCGCCGGGTGTACGTTCGACAGTTCGCAGACGGGGCTCTTCCTGTGGGGCCGCGTGCCGGCGGGAATGACGGGCGGGGAGCTGGCGGACAGACTGCTGTACGACGCCGGGGTTTTCGTTACGCCGGGGGCGGTGTTCGGCTCGCGCGGAGAGGAATACATACGCATATCCTTGTGCGCCTCGGAGGAGCGCATGGCCGAGGCATTGGCGAGAATCGAAAAAATGATGTAATTTTGCAAAAGTTAAACGTTATGGAGAATCTGAAACCTTTGTTCCCGGAGCTGGTTCCGGGCGAACCCGTCATAATCGCCGGCCCGTGCAGTGCCGAGAGCGAAGAGCAGGTGCTGGCTGCGGCCGAAGAGCTGCACGCCGGAGGCATAGGCATGTTCCGCGCCGGAGTGTGGAAGCCCCGAACCAAACCCGGGGGATTCGAGGGCGTCGGCGTGCAGGCGCTCGGGTGGCTGCGCGAAGTGCGCGAACGCACCGGAATGCGCGTGGCCACCGAGGTCGCCACGTCGCACCATGTCGAGCTGGCCCTGGCCTCGGGGGTCGACATGCTCTGGATAGGAGCGCGCACGTCGGCCAATCCGTTCGCCGTGCAGGAGATTGCCGACGCGATGCGCGGCGCCGATGTCGCCGTGCTGGTCAAGAATCCGATAAGTCCCGACCTCGAACTGTGGATAGGGGCCATCGAGCGCATCCGCAACAGCGGCATACGGCGCCTGGGAGCCGTGCACCGCGGCTTCTCGTCGTACGAGCAGAGCCTCTACCGCAACGACCCGCAGTGGGCCGTGCCGATCGAATTGCGCCGCCGTCTGCCGGGGCTGCCTCTGCTGTGCGACCCGAGCCATATCGGCGGCCGCCGCGAACTGGTGGCCGATATCGCGCAGCGGGCCATGGACCTGGGCTTCGACGGGCTCATCGTCGAGTCGCACTGCACGCCCGACCGCGCGTGGAGCGATGCCGCGCAGCAGGTCACCCCGTCGGAGCTTCTGCGCATCCTCGGCGGGCTCACTCTGCGCACCGCGCCGGAGGTCTCCTCGTCGCTGGCCGAGTCGCGCGCCGAAATAGACCACATCGACAACGAACTTCTGGCTCTGCTCGCGCGACGGATGAAGATTTCGCGTGCGATAGGCTCCTACAAGCGCGAACACGGCATGCCGATTCTGCAACCGCAGCGCTACGAGGAGCTGCTCCGCACACGCGCCGCTCAGTCGGAACGTCTGGGAATGAGCTCCGAATTCATCTGCGAAATCCTGCGGGCCATACACGAGGAGTCGGTTCGCCAGCAGCTGTAAGGCGGTCGTCTGCTGCGGCGCGGTGTGGCGCGCCGCCGGTTTGCGGCAGTCGTTTTCTCGCCGGAAAACTCGCCCCGCGGCTCTGCACGGGTGAATTTTCCGGCTTTTTCTTTTATATTTCATTAAATTATATCTAACTTTGCGCAGTCTTAAATCGTAATTATATTTATAATGAAGATTGCTCTCGCCCAGCTCAACTATACCATCGGCGACATCGACGGTAACACCTCAAAGATTATCGA
>CAMWIG010000076.1 GCA_947174295.1 uncultured Alistipes sp.
CCTCACTGCTGCCTCCCGTAGGAGTTTGGTCCGTGTCTCAGTACCAATGTGGGGGGTTAACCTCTCAGTCCCCCTATGTATCGTCGCCTTGGTGAGCCGTTACCTCACCAACTAGCTAATACAACGCATGCCCATCTTGAACCACCGGAGTTTTCAACCCGAAAAGATGCCTTTCCAGATATTATGGGGAATTAGTACCAATTTCTCGGTGTTATGCCCCTGTTCAAGGTAGGTTGCATACGCGTTACGCACCCGTGCGCCGGTCGCCGACAATTAGTGCAAGCACCAATCTCGCTGCCCCTCGACTTGCATGTGTTAAGCCTGCCGCTAGCGTTCATCCTGAGCCAGGATCAAACTCTCCATTGTAAAAAATTTATAATGTATTGTTAGAGTCCTGACTACTTAAAATCCTTTTAAAAGGAAATTGACAGATAAATACTACATTCTTTTTCTCTCAATTATAACCAGTAAATCAAAGAACCAAGTCTTAATATTCGCCACTTTTGTAGTGGAATCGGATTGCAAAGATATGTCATATTTTTGAATCCTCCAAATATTTTTAAGAACTTTTGCAATTTTTCTTTCAACCGCTCGGATTTTCCATTCCGATTTCAGCTTTCGCTCGTGTTTCAGACTTTGTTCAGAACCGTTGTTTTCTGTATTGCGGGTGCAAAGGTATGTACTTTTTTCGAATCTGCAAATATTTTGGAATCTTTTTTGCTGAAAAAGTACATTTTTTTCATTTTTCGACCCCGAAACGGCCGAATACCTATATATATTATATATTGCTGTTTGCTTCGGCACTCGACTTTTCATATCTTTGCCCTCTCATCGGGCCGCGACAAAAGACAATAATAAGACGGAGCGGCGACAAAACACTGTTCGAAATGCAAAAATACGGCAACAAAGAGATACTGAAAATTTCGTTCCCGGTGCTCGTGAGTCTTCTCATGGAGCAAATCGTGGGACTGACCGACACAGCCTACCTGGGACGTGTCGGCGAGACGGAGCTGGCGGCATCGGCTCTCGCCGGAGTCTTCTATCTGGTAATTTTCATGATCGGATTCGGGTTCAGCATCGGTGCGCAGGTGCTGATAGCCCGCCGCAACGGCGAGGGCCGGTACGAAGCCATCGGCTCGATATTCACACAGGGCATGGCCTTCCTGCTCATGTTCGGAGCTCTGCTGTTCGCCCTATCGCGAATCTTCTCGCCGCGCATAATGGCCCTTTTCATAGAGTCGCCGCAGATATGCGACGCCGCAGTTCGCTATCTCGACTGGCGCGTCTGCGGATTTTTCTTCTCGTTCGCGGCCGTCATGTTCCGGGCATTCTACGTCGGCACGACACGCACACGCATCCTGACGGCCAACTCGATAGTCATGGTGTTGACGAACGTCGTGCTAAATTACGTGCTGATTTTCGGCAAGTTCGGATTCCCGGCCCTGGGCATAGCCGGCGCAGCCATAGCGTCGGCAGTCGCCGAGGCCGTATCGGCCGGATTCTTCATCGTCTACACGCGGATGCGCTGCGACTGGCGCCGATATCGTCTCTTCGAGTTCCGCGGCATAAATCCCAGGCAGCTCGGCGAAATACTCTCCGTCGCCGTATGGATAATGTTGCAGGAGGGGCTGGCCTTTCTGAGCTGGTTCATCTTCTTTCTCTGCATCGAACATCTCGGCGAGCGGCCGCTCGCCGCAACCAATATCGTGCGCAGCATATCGTCCATGCTCTTCATGTTCGTCGCTGCGTTCGCATCCACGGCCAGCTCGCTGGTCAGCAACCTCATAGGCGCCGGCCGCAGCGGCGAAATCATGCCCTTGTGCCGGCGCGTCATCCGACTGTGCTACTGTTTCGTCGTGCCGCTGTCGCTCGTCGTGGCGTTCGCGCCGCGGCTCTTCCTCGGCATCTACACCGACAATGCCGGCCTGGCCGAATTCAGCATCCCGTCGCTGCTGGTCATGCTCACGTCGTTCGTGCCGTGTGTTCCGGGCATAACATACCAGTTCTGCGTATCGGGAACCGGGGACACGCGCGCAGCGCTCGGTCTGGTGCTCGCGACGCTCGCGGTCTACGTGGCCTACACCGTATGGCTCGTCTACGGGCTTCGCGCCGACGTCGCGGTGTGCTGGACGACCGACCATGTCTACTACCTGATGCTGACCGTCATCTGCTACCTCTACATGCGCAGCGGCCGCTGGCGCCGCAACCGCATCTGACACTACCTGGGCACCGGGAACGACAGCGTGCGCGCATCGAGATAGGAATTGGGATAAGGCCCCCAGTTCGATGCCTGACCGTTGGATATGGTCACGCTCCACGCCCGCCCGATGCGGAATCCGTTGGTTACGACGACGCGTCCCGGCAGTTTCGGGGCAATCAGCACCGACGACATCGAAACGGCCCTCTGCGGGCGGTAACCATCCATATCGGGAAGGTCGGGAAGGTAGATGTCGGACATCCGAAGCGAATCGCCGCGTTCGAGAAGCATCTGCTCGAAACGCTGAATAATCGTCGAATCGGACTCTTCGGGCACATCGGGGCGCCCAGGCTCCTGCGCTGCGCCGGACAATGCCGCCGCGGCAGCGACGGCGAACGCCACAGCTGCCGAGATAAAAAACGGACGTTTCATAGGCTTGATGTTTTCCATGAAACGTCCGTCGTACAAATTTGTTGCCGCAGACTTACTCCCTGAATATGTTGAATCGGGCCAACAGCGGATTGCGACGCCCGAGAACGACGAACTCGGCCAACAGCAGCACCACGGCCACGGCCAGCATCCATTGGAAATATTCGTTGAACTCCTCGAATCGGATTACCGACAGTTCGCTGCGCTCCAAATCGTTGATGCTCTTCACGATTTCGTCGAGACCTATCGACTGTTTCGACGAACGCACGTATGCGCCGCCCGTAGTGCGCGCAATCTCTTCGAGCATCTGCTCGTTGAGCTTCGAGACTACCATCTGGCCCTGCTCGTCCTTCACGAACTCGCCGTCGATCTCGATCGGCGCACCCTCGGGCGTGCCGATACCTATCGTGTAGATGCGTATTCCCTGCTCGGCAGCCCGTCGTGCCACGGCCAGCGCGTCATCCTCGTGGTTCTCGCCGTCGGTAATCAGAATCACGGCGCGGCTGCGGTCGCTCTCGCCCGAGAACGACATCGCCGCCAGCGACAGAGCCTTGCCTATGGCCGTACCCTGCTCGGGCACGAGCGACGGCGATATCCGCTTTACGAACGCCTTGGCCATGCGGTAGTCGGAGGTTATGGGCAGCTGCACGAGCGGTTCTCCGGCGAAGACGATGAGTCCCACCCTGTCCTGCTGCAACCCGTCGAACAGTCGGTCGATGGCGTATTTGGTACGCTCCAAACGGTTAGGCGCGAAATCCTCGGCCAGCATCGAGTTCGACACGTCGACGGCAATCATCATCTCCACGCCGGTACTCTTCTGCTCGTGGAGCTTCGAACCAAGCTGCGGACGCGCAGCCGCCAGCGCCACGAACACGGCGGCCGCAGCGAAGAGTATGAACTTAAACATCATGCGCCCCGTCGAGACGTCGGGCATAAGCTCCGCCACGGTCTGCGGATTGCCGAAACGCGCCAGACGCCTGCGTCGCGCACGCGCTGCCAGCGCATAGAGAAGCACCATCGCCGGCACGGCGAGGAGCAGCCACAAATATTGGGGGTTTGCGAATCGGAACATGTCAGGGTATGCGTTTCAAAAGTAACTTTTCCGTCAGGAATTCGAGCATCAGCAGCGCGAATGCCGCCAGCACCCACACAGCGAACAGCTCGTGGTAGACGGTGGTATCGGTAACCTCCACACGGCTCTTTTCCAGACGGTTTATCTCATCGTATATTTCGCGGAGCGTAGTTTTGTCCGTCGCGCGGAAATAGCGGCCTCCCGTTCGCGAGGCTATCTCGCGCAGGGTTTTCTCGTCGATCGTGACCTCCTGCATCACGTAGGAGCGGTTGCCGAACATGTCGACCGCCGGATAGGGCGCCTTTCCGCGCGTTCCCACGCCTATGGTGTAGACTCGTATGCCCTGCTCGGCCGCGATGTCGGCCGCCGTGAGAGGCGTGATGCTGCCGCGGTTGTTGTCGCCGTCGGTCAGCAGAATGACGACCTTGCTCTTGGCATCGCTCTCGCGCAGGCGGTTAATCGCCGTCGCCAGACCCATGCCTATGGCCGTGCCGTCCTCTATCACGCCGCTGCGAATGCGCGCGAGCATGGTTTGCAGCGTCGCCTGGTCGGTGGTCAGAGGGCTCTGCGTGAACGACTCGCCGGCGAACACCACCAGACCTATTCGGTCGCCGTAGCGGTCGGCGATGAACGAGCCCGCCACCTCCTTGGCGGCGGTCAGACGGTCGGGTTTGAAGTCCTGCGCCAGCATCGAGCCGGAGACGTCGACAGCCATAACGATGTCGATACCCTCGGTATTCGTCCGGCTGAGCTCCTCGGCATCCTGCGGACGCGCCAGCGCGACGACAATCGCCGCCACGGCCGCCATGCGCAGCACGAACGGCGCATGACGCAGCCAATAGCGGAACGTTCGCGGCGCACGCCGGAACCCCTCGACCGACGAAATGTCGATCGTCGCCCCGCCCTGCATCGCACGGTAAACGTAATAGGCCGCCATAGGCACCAGAAGCACCAGCAGCCAAAGTATATGCGGATTATGAAAAGTCATCTCAACAGTAAAATCCAATATTCATCATCGGGTCGCGGCGTCCGCCTCGATTCGGATATTTCGCTTCGCTCGATATGACACCCGTCATGCAGGCCCGCCCGATTGCTCATTTCTAATTACTCATTCCCAATTGTCGCAAGCCGCTACCAGTTCTTCCGGCCGCGCACCACCACGCCGCGGGCCTTCTCGTTGAGCTTGTCCTGCGTCTTGTCCTCCTCGGCCTGTATGGCGTCGAGCATACGCTCCTGCTCCTCGGGCGATATGCGCGGCTCGGCGGGCGCTTCGCCCTGCCGGTCGTCCTCGTCATCGCCCTGCTCGGGCTGCCCCTCATCCTGACGGTCGTCGCCCTGCTGCCGGTCGGAGTCCGAATCGTCGCCGCTGCCGTCGTCCTGGCTGTCCTGCTGGTTCTGTTGGTTCGGGTCTTGCTGCTCGTCATCACCGCCGCCGTCGCCACCCTGCTGGTTCTGCTGGTCTTGATTCTGCTCCTGCTCTTGCAGCAGACGCTTCACGTAGACGTAGTTGTACTTGGCCTGCTCGTCCGCGGGATTCATCCTCAGCGAGTTCTTGTAACTCTCCAAGGCATCCTGCAACTTCTGCTGTGCGAGCTGCGTATTTCCGAGGTTGAACCACGCTTCGGCCCGCTCCTCGGGCGTGCGCAGCGTATCGGCCGCAGCCTTGCCCAACATCTCGGCCGCCTTGTCGTAGCGCTCCGCACGATGCAGGGCGTTGCCCAGGTCGTAGATTGCCTCGTAGTTGTCCGGCGCGACCCTGAGGGCGTTCTCGTAACGCTCGATGCTCCGCTCGTAGCGGCCCTTGTCGTAGGCCCGGTTTCCCTTGCGCACCATCCCGCGCTCGGGGTACTTCTGAGCCGACGCCGACGCCGCGGCGAACATACATATTATATATAACAAGTATCTTTTCATCGCTGCACTCGGTTATCTGTTGATGTCGATCCTGGTCTCGTCCGCCTCGCCGGGCTCGACCTCGCACTCCTTGGTCTCCTCGACGAAGTAGTAGGCGCGCGTGTAGTCGTTCTCGTTCTGCTCGGCATCGGGCTCGGCCTTGGCGAACTTCACGAGGTCGGCGTCGCGCAGTATCGACGTGAGGTCCATCGCGCTCTTGCGCGGCAGCTCCACGCCGCGCATGGCCTCGATTATCTCGTCCGAGGTCATCTCCATCGCGCCGATGCCGTAACGTGCCGCGATGTAGGTACGCAGAATGTCGGTAATGCCCGAGTAGTACTGCTTGTATCGGCCGTTCTGCCACAGCTTCTGGTGATGAAGCGCTTCGAGCGCCTTGATTGCCGCCACGTGGGGCGGAACGGGAGGCGCCGGACGGAACAAATCGCCCACGCTGCGTCCGTAGCGGTGCAGGATGCGCACTGCGGCATAAGCCAGCGCCGCGAGCAGCAGCAGGCCCAGCAGGCCCCACATCAGGTAACCTCCGATTTCGCCGAAGCGGAACGGCAGCGTGCGCTGCGGTTTGAGCTCCATGACGGGCTGCGAGGTGGAGTCCATCGCGAAGGTGCCGACGTCGAGCGTCAGCGAATCGCGGCTGTACAGCGTGTCGACTATGTTCTTGTCGGCATAGAGCACGCCGACCCTTCCGAGCGACACGCGCCCCTCCTCGAAGACCTGCAACGTATATCGCTTGCTGAGCCGCAGCCGGCGGCCGTCGCGCACCAGCGTATCCACGGCGTGCTCCTCGACCTGTTCCAGCGCACCGCTCGGCTCGCCCTCGAAGGTCGGGAAGACGATGGTCTGCACGAGGTCTTTCTCGACCTCGACCACCAGGTCGAATCGGTCGCCGATCATCAGGCTGTCGGGCGTCTCGACGCGGGCCTCGACGCTCGGCGCCGCCGCGCGGACTGCCGCCGCGGCGAGCAGCATCAAGGGAAATATCATTCGCAAGGGTTTCATCGCTGCTTGAATAGTTTGATAAGTTCGGTAACGTAATCGCCGTCGGTCGAGACCTCGGCCGTGTCGATGCGGTTTCGCCGCAGCGTGGCGGCTATCGTCTCGCTGCGTTCGCGCCATACCGAGGCGTAGTGCTCCCTCACGCGCGCCGACGAGGTGTCGACCCACACCTTGCGGCCCGTCTCGGCGTCGCGCAGCTCGACGATTCCCACGTCGGGCATCTCCGCCTCGCGCGGGTCGGTGACGCGCACGGCCACCAAATCATGGCGTCCGCCGGCGATTTTCAGAGCGTCGTCCAGCGCCGCACGGTCCGACGACGAGTCCATGAAGTCCGAGAGTATGAATGTCGTGCAGCGCTTTTTGTTGACGTTGGTCAGGAAGCGCACCGGCTCCGACAGACACGTACCGCGCGAGACGGGCTCGAAGCCTATCAGCTCGCGTATAATCATCAGGATATGGCTGCGGCCCTTCTTCGGGGGGATGAACTTCTCCACGCGGTCGGAAAAGAGTATGCACCCCACCTTGTCGTTGTTCTGCGCAGCGGAGAATGCCAGCACGGCGGCGATTTCGGTTATGACGCTCTTTTTCAGGCGCTCGCCCGAGCCGAACATGCGCGACCCCGACACGTCGACCACCAGCATCATCGTGAGCTCACGCTCCTCCTCGTATATTTTGATGTGCGGCTTGCGCGAACGGGCCGTGACGTTCCAGTCGATGTCGCGCACGTCGTCGCCCATGCGGTACTCGCGCACCTCGGAGAAGGACATGCCCCGCCCGCGGAAAGCCGTGTGGTACTTTCCGGCGAAAATCTCGTTCGACAGACCGCGCGTCTTGATTTCGATTTTGCGGACTCGCCGGAGAATATCGTTCTCGCTCTCCTGCATTACGGTACTATGACGTTGTTCAGAATATCGGTTATAATCTCCTCGGTAGAGATGTTCTCGGCCTCGGCTTCGTACGTGAGGCCGATGCGGTGGCGCAGCACGTCGTGGCACACGGCGCGCACATCCTCGGGGATGACGTACCCGCGGCGGCGGATGAAGGCGTATGCGCGCGCGGCCTTGGCCAGCGAAATCGACGCACGGGGCGAACCTCCGTATGCAATCAGCGGCTGCAACTTCTGCAAGTTGTACTCGGCCGGTTCGCGCGTGGCGAAGATTATGTCGACGATGTACTTCTCTATCTTCTCGTCCATGTATACGTCCTCCACGACCTTGCGGGCCTTGATTATGTCGGCCGGCGTGATGACCTTGTCGACCTCGGGCATGCCCGCACCCGAGAGGTTCATGCGCACGATATCGCGCTCCTCCTGCTTCTTGGGATAGGATATGCGGGCTTTGAGCATGAAACGGTCGACCTGCGCCTCGGGCAGCGGGTAGGTTCCCTCCTGTTCCAGCGGGTTCTGCGTGGCCAGCACCAGAAACGGCTGCGGCAGCGGATAGGTCTTGTCGCCGATTGTCACCTGACGCTCCTGCATGGCTTCGAGCAGCGCCGACTGCACCTTGGCCGGCGAACGGTTGATTTCATCGGCCAGCACGAAGTTGGCGAAAACCGGGCCTTTCTTGACGGTGAAATCCTCGCTCTTCTGCGAATAGATGAGCGTACCGATAAGGTCGGCGGGCAGCAGGTCGGGAGTGAACTGTATGCGCGCGAAATCGGCGTCGACAGCCTTGGCGAGGGTCGTTATGGCGAGCGTTTTCGCCAGACCCGGCACTCCTTCGAGCAAAATATGACCGTTCGACAGCAGACCGATGAGCAGCGTGTCGACCAGATGGCTCTGGCCCACGATGACCTTGCCCATCTCGGCGCGGAGCGTATCGACGAACACCGATTCGCGCTCGATACGTTCGTTCAGTTCCTTGATGTTTACGACTTCCATGTTAGATTTATGTTTTTAATATTCGTTATTTTCCGTTTGCGTAGCCTTTATTTGCCGTGCAAATAACGTACAGCTTCCGATTTTATTGCAAATTTAATAAAAAAATCCGTGACTATTCCGTTGCGGGCGACTATCGCGCGTGGCGAACGGCCGATTGCCATACGCCCCGTCGGTCGGCCGGTGCGCCGAAAAGCACGCGGCACCGCACTCCCCGACGGTTCGGGTGCACGGTGCCGCATGCGCGCTCCGCCAGGGAGCAAATCAATATTTGTAGGTCATCCAGCGGTAGAGCTCCTTGAAGGTGGGTTTCTTGCCGTGCATGAGGATGCCGACGCGGTATATTTTCGACGCCAGCCACACCATGAACACTATCGAGGCGTAGAGAATCACGAGCGACAGAACGGGCTCCCACGCCGGAATGCCGGCCGGGACGCGGGCCATCATGACTATCGGCGAGGTGAAGGGTATGATCGAGAACCAGAATGCCAGCGACGAGTTGG
>CAMWIG010000077.1 GCA_947174295.1 uncultured Alistipes sp.
GTGCAGTCGTGCGGAGCGTGCGCTCGGCAGCGGATGCCATTCGACCCGCAAATTTATAAAATAATCGGGGAAATGTTTGTATTTTTGCCGAAAATAAGCTCCCGATTTGAAACGCATCGAACTTTTGGCTCCCGCGCGCGACCTTGCCGCCGTGCATGCCGCCGTCGACTACGGCGCCGACGCCGTCTATATCGGCGGCGCGCGTTTCGGCGCACGCGCCGCAGCCGTCAACACCGTCGACGACATAGCGCGCGCCGCAGAGTACGCACACCGTTTCGGCGTGCGCATCCACGTGACGCTCAACACCGTGCTCTTCGATGGCGAACTCGCCGAGGCCGAGGCGCTGGCCCGGGCCGTCGTCGCTGCCGGTGCCGATGCCATTATCGTGCAGGACATGGCCTACCGCCGCATGTCGCTGCCGGTCGAGCTGCACGCCTCGACGCAGGTGTGCAACATGTCGCCCGAGCGGGCGCGCTTCCTCGGAGAGTGCGGATTTGCACGCGTCATACTCGAACGTGGTCTCTCGCTCGCCGAGATACGGGCGATTTGCGAGGCGACCGATGCCGAGGTGGAGTGCTTCGTGCACGGAGCCATCTGCGTGGGTTACAGCGGACGCTGCTTTCTGTCGCGGTCGATGTCCGACCGCAGCGGCAACCGCGGCGAGTGCAGCCAGCCGTGCCGGCTGACCTACGACCTCACGGACGGCGAGGGGCGCCGTTACATCGAGGGCAAACATCTGCTTTCGGTGCGCGACATGAACCTTTCGCACCGTATCGGCGAGATGCTCGATGCGGGTGTCACGTCGTTCAAAATCGAGGGTCGTCTCAAAGACGAACGCTATATAAAGAATGTAGTCGCATACTACCGCCGCGAAATCGACGAGTGTCTCGCCTCGCGGCCGGAGCTGTGCCGTGCGTCGTTCGGCCGGAGTGTCTGCGACTTCGCCCCCGATCCGTCGAAGAGCTTTACGCGCGGCGAATCGGAGTATTTCTTCGCGGGGAAACGTCCTGGCGTGGCGTCGTTCGACACGCCGAAATCGGTCGGCGAGTCGGTCGGCCGCGTGGCGTCGTGCTCGGCGCGGACGTTCACGCTCGACCGCGACCACACGCTGCTGCCGGGCGACGGAATATGCTTCGGCGGCGACGGCACGAGCGTGAATGCCGTAGAGGGCCGCCGCGTGACTCCCAACCGCATGGCCGGCATCGCCCCCGGCACGGAGATTTTCCGCAATTACGACAACCGTTTCGCCCTGGCGCTCGACCGCAGCCGCACGCGCCGCACGCTGTCGGTCGATGCCGAGGTCGCGGTCTCGGCCGGCAGGCTGCACGTGCGTTTCGTGCGCCGCGACGACGGAGCTTCGGCGGAAGTCGTGCGCGAGGGGTGTTTCGACGCGGCGCGCGATGCGGCGAAGATGGAGTCCACGCTGCGCACGCAGGTCGCAAAGAGCGGCGATACGATATTTTCGGTCGAGAGTGTCTTGGTCGCCGGCGCGGAGCTGTTCGTCCCGGCTTCGGTGATTGCCGATGCCCGCCGCGAGGCTCTCGATGCTCTCGCCGCCGTGCCTTGGCGCACGGAGCACTCCGTAAAGGCCGACGACCTGTCGGTGCGTTATCCCGGCGACCGCGTGACGGCCGAGGAGAACGTGACCAACGCTCTCTCTCGCGAGTTCTACTCTCTGCACGGCGTGCACGAGATAGAGCCTCCGCTCGAAACGGCCGCCTCGACCGCCGGCCGCCGCGTGATGCGCTCGGCCTACTGCCTGCGCCGCGAAATAGGCGAGTGTCTGAAAGAGAACCCGCGCCTGCGCGGCGAGCTGTACCTCGAACGGGGTTCGCACCGCTACCGGCTGTCGTTCGACTGCGAGCGCTGCGAAATGAGCCTGTACGACGACAAATGAGTAATTATGAATTAGCAATTAATCGGCGGTTGCGGAATCCTGCCGATGAATTGCAGAATGTAAAAAAATATGTTTTTAGAGCTTACTCCCGACTTCCCCGACTACGAACTGTTGGATTCGGGCGATTTTGAAAAATTGGAGCGTTTCGGCTCGTGCGTGACCCGCCGCCCCGAGCCGCAGGCCATCTGGCGCAAGTCTCTTTCGGAGGAGGAGTGGCGCCGCCGCGCCGATGCGTCGTTTCTCCGCGATGCGCGCAACGATGAGCGCGGAGAGTGGCGTTTCGCGTCGCCGCGCACGCCGTCGCGATGGTCGGTGGAGTACCGCTACAAGGATATGCACCTGCGCATGCGCCTGGGACTCACGTCGTTCAAGCATCTTGGCATCTTCCCCGAGCAGGCGGCCAACTGGAATTTCATCTATGACCGATGCCGCGCCGCGGTGTCCGACGGCCGGCGGCCGCGCGTGCTGAACCTCTTCGCCTACACGGGCGGGGCGACGCTCGCGGCCCGCGCTGCGGGTGCCGACGTCACGCATGTCGACTCGGTGAAGCAGGTGGTGACGTGGGCTCGCGAGAACATGGAGCAGAGCGGTTTGGACGGCGTGCGGTGGATTGTCGAGGATGCGTTGAAGTTCGTGCGCCGCGAGGTGCGCCGCGGCAACCGCTACGACGGAATCATTCTCGACCCTCCGGCCTACGGGCGCGGCGCCGACGGCGAAAAGTGGGTTTTGGAGGACAACATCGGCGAGATGCTCTCGCTCTGCGCGCAGCTGCTCGCCGACAAAGATTCGTTCCTCGTGCTGAACCTCTACTCCATGGGACTCTCGGCCATGCTCGCCCGCACGGCCGTGCGGCAGGCGTTCGGTTCTCCCGCCGCCGAGCAGCTCGGCGAACTCTACTTCGAGGACTCCTTCCGCAAACAGCTTCCGCTGGGTACCTACTACCGCATGACGCGATAGCGCGGCGTCAGGCCTTGTCGCCCGAAAGGAACGACTTGCCGACCACGACGCGCACGGCGCGGTGGAGAATCGAGAACGATACGGGGGTGCCGCCGAGCATCTCGCCGTCGACTTCGAGCTGCGTGCCGGGAATCGACTCCATGCGTATTTCGCGGCCCTGGGCGTGCTGTACGTGGCCGATGGTGTAGATGTCGCCGTTGAACATGCGTTTGAAACGGAACGCCACGTGCCACCAGTGGATTGGGCGTATGAGCGTGATGTCGAGCAGTCCGTCGTCGGGCACGGCCTTGGGCAGCTGGCGTATTCCGCCGCCGTTGTACTGGCAGATTCCTATCGCGGCGCTGAGCAGCAGATTGTCGTATATGAGCTCTCCGTCGACCCACACCTTGACTCCCGTAGACTTGTATCGGAAGAACGAACGCAGCAGACAGCGTATGTAGAGCCACGGCCCGCGGCGTCCCTTGTTGCGCAGGTGGGTGTGGCGCGCCACCACGTAGGCGTCCAGACCCGCTCCCGCGACATTGGCCATGTAGCGCGTCTGCGTGAAGTGCGACTCTTCGTATGTCACCAGCCCGACGTCTTGCAGGAACGTCTGCTCCTCGCGTATGGCGCGTATGGCGTCGGCGTAACGCTCGGGTATGCCGAACATGCGTATCCAGTCGTTGCCCGTGCCGACCGATATCACGGCCAGCGACACTTCGTCGGGCCGCACCTTTCGCTGTATGAACACTCCGTTGACCACCTCGTGCAGCGTGCCGTCGCCGCCGATGACTATTATCCGGCGGTAGCCGGCGTTCACGGCGTGGACGGTGAGCTCCGTGGCGTGGTACTTGTGTTCGGTGAAGACGGGTTCGCAGGCTATGCCGTTGTCGCGCAGGAGCTTAGATATCAGAGGAAAATCGTCGAGCCCGCGGCCGTTGCCGGCCACGGGATTGACGATGACGAACCACTTCTCGGGTTCTATGTCTACGTTGGTAACCAATGTCGTGCTACTTTTCGGGCGCATGCGCCAGCGTGTGGAGCAGGAAGTCGTAGAACTTGCCGACCGATGCGATGTCGACCTTCTCGTCCGGGGAGTGGGGGAAGCAGATTGTCGGGCCGAACGAAATCATGTCCATGTCGGGATATTTGCTGCCGATGATTCCGCATTCGAGACCTGCGTGAATGGCCGTGACCGCCGGCTCCGTGCCGAACAGCGCCTCGTAGGACGAACGCATGGCCGCCAGAATCGGCGAACGCATGTCGGGATTCCAGCCGTCGTAGCTGCCGGTGAGCTCCACTTTCGCTCCGGCCAGCTCGAATACCGAGGCTATGGCCTCGCCGAGCTCCTCCTTCTCGGAGTTCACCGAGCTGCGCAGCAGACACTGGATGCGCACAGTCTCGCCGTCCGAAACCACGCGTGCCAGATTGGTCGATGTCTGCACCAGTCCGGGCATCGCCATCGACATCTTCTGCACTCCGTTCGGGCATCCGATGACGGCGCGGGTGAGGCATGCCGCCGTCTCGGCCGGGATGATGTTCTGCGGAGCGTCGCACTCCGCGACCGTAATCGAGATGGAGTCCTCTATACCGTCGAACTCCTTGCGCACCGTCTTTTCGTACTCGGCCGTGAGCTCGCGCAGCGTCTTGGTCTGCTCTTCGCCGACCAGCACTACGGCCGTCGCCTCGCGCGGGATTGCATTGCGCAGGCCGCCGCCGTCGATCGAGGCGAGCAGTATCTCCATCTTGCTGCCCGCCGTGCGCAGCAGACGGAAGAGCAGCTTGTTGGCGTTGGCGCGCTGGTAGCCTATCTGAATGCCCGAGTGGCCGCCTTTGAGACCCTTCACCTCGATTTTCATAGGTGCGTATCCCTGCGTCGGCGCCGTCTGGGCGTTGTAGCGGAAGGTGATGTTGGCATCGAGACCTCCGGCGCAGCCCACGTAGAGCTCGCCCTCCTGCTCGGAGTCGAGGTTGAGGAGTATCTCACCCTGCAACATGCCCTTTTCGAGCCCGAACGCTCCGTCCATGCCGGTCTCCTCGGTGGCGGTGAAGAGCGCCTCGACGGGGCCGTGGACTATCTCCTTGTCCTCCAACACGGCGAGTATCGCCGCCACGCCGATTCCGTTGTCGGCGCCGAGCGTCGTGCCGTCGGCCGTAACCCATTCGCCGTCGATGTAGGCTTCGATGGGGTCGGTCAGGAAGTCGAACGTCTTGTCGTTGTTCTTCTGCGGCACCATGTCGAGATGCGCCTGCAACACTATGCCGCGGCGGTTCTCCATTCCGGGAGTGGCGGGCTTGCGCACGTAGACGTTGTGCGCCGCATCTTCGCGGCATTCCAGACCGAGCTCCCCGGCCACGTCGAGTACGTAGCGGCGTATGCGCTCCTCGTGCGACGACGGGCGCGGGATGCTGACGATTCGTGCGAAATGCTTCCAGACCAGAGCGGGCGAAAGCGATGTAAGGTTCTTATTCATAATATTTCGGTATTAATGATTTTCCGTCTCTTTTTCCGTTTCGGCGCGGTCGCGGCGGTCGAAAGCGTCGACTATGTGCTTCACCAGCGGATGACGCACTATGTCGCGGCGGTCGAACTCCACGACGGCTATTCCCTCCACGCCGCGCAGAATCTCCATCGAGCGCGTGAGTCCGCTGTCGCTGCGGCGCGGCAGGTCTATCTGCGTGACGTCGCCCGTGACGATGAACTTGGCGTTGCGGCCCATGCGCGTGAGGAACATCTTGATTTGAGGCAGAGTGGTGTTCTGCGCTTCGTCCAGAATCACGAACGCGTTGTCGAGCGTGCGGCCGCGCATATAGGCCAGCGGCGCTATCTGCACCGTGCCGTCCTCGATGAATTTCTGCAACTTGGCGGCGGGTATCATGTCGTTCAGCGCGTCGTAGAGCGGTTGCAGATATGGGTCGAGCTTCTCCTTCATGTCGCCCGGCAGGAATCCCAGCTTCTCGCCCGCCTCGACGGCCGGACGCGTCAGAATCACGCGCCGCACCTGCTTCTCGCGCAGCGCACGCACCGCCAGAGCTATGGCCGTGTATGTCTTGCCCGAGCCCGCCGGGCCTACGGCGAACAGAAGGTCGTTCTTTTCGAACGACCGCACCAGGCGCAGCTGGTTCTCGGTGCGCGCGCGAATCACCGCGCCGTTGTTGCCGTAGACTATCACGTCCTTGTCCACGGGTGCGTCGTCGGCAGGGGCTACGCCCGCAAAGCATTGCGTGACGACTTCCGACGATATGTGCCCGTACTTGGCGTAGTAGTCGATGAGCCCCTGCATGCGGTGCTCGAACCGCCCGACCTCGCTCTTCGAACCGAGCACTTTGAGCGTCGAGCCGCGCGCTACGATTTTCAATTTGGGGTGCATGTCGCGTATCTGTTCGAGATAGGCGTTCTGCACTCCGTACAATTCGCGGGGGTCGACCCCGTCTATCGATATCTCCTTGTTTATCGCTTCTGTCATAATATCAGAACAAGTAACCTATGCTAACCGAAAAACCGTATATTCCGAGTCTGTATTCGGCGTAGTCGGGGTCGGCGGCCCGCCAGCCGTATATCTGTTCCGTGCGGTTGAACTGCCCGTTGAACCGCACGTCGACGGTCATCCTACGCACGGGAACTCCCGCGATGCCGGCCACGTAGGTCACCGTGGGGCGTATGCGCATGCCCTCTTCGGTGCTGCCGCCGTAGGAGAAACGGTATTTGTCCATGAGCGTGAACGCCGGGCCTGCGTAAAACCGCAGCCGGCCGCGCAGTATCCGTCCCTCGAATCGAATCGGAAAATCCAGCGTGTTGCCCTTTACCGAGGAGCTGCCGCCGGCGCGGCCCGTCATGTCGAATGCCGCGTGCGAGAACCGCAGTTCGGGTACGACCGCGAAATTCGGATGGAACAGCATGCCGATGGCCATCGAGAAGTGATAGCCGGCCTTCGGGGCTATTTCGGCCGTCGTGCCGTGCGCCGAGTACTCCGAGAGCGTCGCTCCGGCCTGCACGTTCCACTCCATGCTCAGCCGGCTGCGGCGGCGCCGTCCGTCGTTCGGGCGGAATATCTCGTCCTCCTGCTGCTGCGCCGCTGCGGAGACGACTCCCGCCAGCAGGGCGAAAGCGAGGAGGGCGTATCGTATCGGGCCGCTCATCGCGCGCCGTTTTTACGTGCCAGACTGCGGCTCGCCCAAAGAATGTAGCAGAGACACGCCGCTACGAAGACGAGACCCCAGCGCGCCTCCCCGACGGTGCGCACCACGACTCCGATTATCGGCGCGGAGAGCGCTCCGGCCGAAATGGCGAGTATCATGAGCCCCGAGGCTTCGTTCTCGCGGCCGGGCGCCGCCTTGGTCGCCGACGCGAAGAGCGTCGCGAAGATGCAGGCCATGGTGAAGCCCATAAGACCCACTTGCAGGAATACTACCCACGGAGCGCATCCGGCGGTGAAGAACACGCCTGCGCAGAGCGCGATTGCCGCCGCCATGTTCCACGTGAGGTATTTCAGGTCGGAGATTCGCGTCAGCACCACGGCTCCTGCTATCGTGCCGACGATGCGGCAGGCGTAGTAGCCGGTGGTGATGAGTATCGGGTTGTCCGTCTGCACGAGCTGTGCCGAGAGGTATCCCACGCCGACGTCGCCGGCGATGAAGCATGCCACGCCGGCCGTGCAGACGGCTACCGTGCGGTTGCCGAGCAGGCGGAAGCACTCGCCGAAGCCGGCGCTGCTCTGCGCCGAGTATTCGTCCATGCGCGTGTGGTTGAGCCAGATTCCGCATACGACGGTTATTCCGGCATAGACGGGCATGATGTAGCGCCAGCTTCCGAATTCGGCCGTGAGCCATGCCACGAGCGGTGCGAGCAGCAGCAGCGACGTGTTGCGGAATATCTGTCCTACGGTCAGGTAGCTCGTCATCTTCTCGGCGGGGGCTATCGCCGCCAGCATGGGGTTTACGGCCACCTGAATCGCCGTGTTGCCTATGCCGAGCAGTCCGAATCCCGCGAAGTACCGCCACAGCGGACAGTCGGCGCCTGCGGTGTAGGGCACTACCAGTCCGGCCATCGTGAGGATGTAGCCTGCCATGGCCGTATTCTTGCGGCCTATGCGGTTCATCATGCCGGCCATCGGCACCGAGAGCAGCAGGAACCACAGGAACACCATCGTCGGCAGGAACGACACCGCCCCGGCGTATTCGTCGGGGAAATCGGCCGCTACGAGGTTGGTTATCGGGGCTATCATGTCGCAGAAGCCCATGACGAAAAATCCCGCCAGAACGGGGAAGAGTTGTCTTTTATCTACTGCGTATTCGCTCATGTCTCAATTTGTTTGCGGTTTCGCATCGTCCCGCCGCGCGGCGGAGCGGATGTCGAAGCCTTGTCCGTACTGTCGTTTCATTCAAGTGTAAAGAGATTCAAAGTTAGTTTTTTTTCGTCAAATACCATAATTTTTTCGTCCGTAATTTGTTTCGGCATCCCTCTGCGGCTCCGTGCGCGGCGTGCGACCGGCGTTTGTTAAGATATTGTTAATATATTTTTCGTGCCGAAATTTTGCAGTTCGGACAAATTGAGCTACTTTTGCAACGTGTTCCGCAACCCCTTTGATAAAGAGGATAACCGAAGAATATGAAGCTTAATCTGCACATAGACCGCCGACAGCGCCAGAGAGGACGTTTCGCCCTCTGCTCGTCGGGACTCTGTCGAAAGGGCGCGGAGGTGCGTGCGCAGGTATCAGAGCAATCGTACATTGTCGCGAACAGATGAATCAGCCGCTATGACACAGTGTGTCGTAGCGGTTTTTATTTTTTCGGTGCGGGTTTTCACCCGCCGGGGCACGGGTTAGGATGTGGATAAGATATAGAGTGTAAGGGCCGCCAATACCGCGGGTATGGCAGTTCGTGCCGCGGCCGGCAAAACCGGAATGCTCGGGGCTGGGGTCTGATTTGCAACCACGACCGCAGGTCGTGCATGGCAGCGGCAAGAAACGAACAGAGGTTAAGGACATTTTGAGGACAGTTCGGCAACCGGCCCTAAGCTGTGGACGTGACATAGTGCGATGACGTGCTATCGCACCCCTCCCTGAGGGAGGGGCTGGGGTGGGGTCGGATTTGCAACAACGACCCCACGAGGGGCGTCAAGTGGGAGAGAGCCGTCCAGTGGATAAGA
>CAMWIG010000078.1 GCA_947174295.1 uncultured Alistipes sp.
GCAGCGGTAAGAAGCGAACAGAGGTTAAGTAACAATATAACATTACACATAGATATGAAAGTTTCCGTAATCATGGGCTCTACGAGCGACTGGGAGGTGATGTCGGCTGCGGTCGAGACTTTGGAGTCGTTCGGCGTCGAGGTCGAGAAGCGCGTGGTGAGCGCGCACCGCACGCCCGATTTGATGTTCGAGTATGCGCACTCGGCGCGCGAACGCGGCATAGGCGTCATTATCGCCGGTGCCGGCGGTGCGGCGCATCTGCCGGGCATGGTCGCTGCGATGACCGACCTGCCGGTGGTGGGCGTTCCCGTCAAGTCGCGTGCGCTGAACGGTTTGGATTCGCTGCTCTCGATCGTGCAGATGCCCGCTGGCGTTCCGGTCGCTACGGTCGCTATCAACGGGGCGAAGAATGCGGCGCTTATCGCCGTGTCGATTCTCTCGCTCGGCGACGAGACGCTGCTCGCACGCCTGAAAGCGTTCCGCGAAAAGCAGACGGCCGATGTGCTGGCCGCGGAGCTCGACTGAATGAGTGATTTTTAATGAGCGGTGAGAAATTGCTGATTGCTGATTTTTTTCGTTGGAAATGAAAACAATAGGAATAATAGGCGGAGGGCAGCTGGGGCTGATGATAGCCGAACAGGCGCACGTGCTGGGTGCGCGTGCCATAGCTCTCGACCCGGCGGCGGATGCTCCGGCGTTCAGCGTGTGCGACGAGCATATCGTCGCCGCATACGACGATGCCGCCGCACTCGAAGAGCTGTGCCGCCGCAGCGATGCCGTGACCTACGAGTTCGAGAATGTCCCGGGCGAGGTGCTCGTGCCGCTCTGCAAACGATATAACATCCCGCAGGGCTTCCGTCCGCTGCACGACTCGCAGGACCGCCTGCGCGAGAAACGCAACGCCGCCGAACACGGTTTGCGCACGCCGCGTTTCGAGGCTGTCGACGATGCCGCATCGCTTCGACGCGCCGTCGACGCGCTGGGCATGCCGTGCGTCCTGAAAACCCGCACTATGGGCTACGACGGCCACGGACAGTGCGTCATACGCAGCGAGGAGGACATTCCGGCTGCCGAACGTCTGCTGTCGGTGCCCTGCATCCTCGAAGAGTTCGTGCGCTTCGACTTCGAGGCGAGCGTCGTGCTGGTGCGCGACGGCCGCCGCACGGTGTCGTTCCCCGTGGGGCGCAACATCCACCGCGACGGAATCCTCGACCTCTGCGTCGTGCCGGCCGCCATGCCCGACGGACTTCGCGGCCGCATGGTCGAGGCGAGCGAACGCTTCATGGAGAGCGCAGGATATACCGGCATTCTGGCCATAGAGTACTTCGTGCGCGGCGACGAATTCTATTTCAACGAGATGGCTCCCCGTCCGCACAACAGCGGCCACTATACTATCGAGGGGTGCACGACCAATCAGTTCCGCGAGCTGGTGCGATACCTGCTCGGCGAGGAGCTCGTCGCGCCGGAGCTCGTTTCGCCCACGGTGATGAAAAACATCCTCGGCGAAGACCTCGTCTCGGCGGAGCGCATTGCAGCCGAGGGGCGCCAGGGCGTGTTCGTACACCTCTATGGCAAGACCGAAAGCCGTCCCAAGCGCAAGATGGGACACATAACCTTCACCGGCATGACGGCCGGCGAGTACGACCGCGAGTGGGCGGAGGGTTTCGTCGGAGGCGTCACGGCGCGGTGACATGCAAACGATAATAAGGAAAAGAGACATTATATGGCAAATTACAGAATTTTCGTAGAGAAATACCCCGAGTTCCAGGTCGAGGCGCGTTCGTTGCAGAGCGAGCTGAACGCCAATCTGGGACTCACGCTCAAAAACCTGCGTCTGGTGAGCGTGTACGACCTGTTCGGCTTCACGCCCGAGCTGGTCGAGAAGTGCCGCTACGGCGTCTTCGGCGAGGTGGTGACCGACAGCGTCGCCGATGAGTGCGACACGTGCGGCTGCCCGTCGCTGGCCGTGGAGTTCCTGCCCGGGCAGTTCGACCAGCGCGCCGCTTCGGCCGTCGACTGCGTGCATCTGGTCGAGCCGTCGGCCGACGTGCGCATCCGCAGCTCGCGGCTGCTGATTTTCGACCCCGAGACCTCGGCCGACGAGGTGGCGCGCATCGAGCGCTACTATGTCAACACCGTAGAGTCGCGCGTCAAGGACCTGTCGGTGCTGAGCGATGCCGAGAGCGCCGAGGTGAAACCCGTGCCTGTGCTCGACGGCTTCACGGCGATGACCGACGCCGAGCTCGAACCCTACTGCAAGCAGTACGGGCTGGCCATGAACGCCGACGACCTGCGCTGCGTGGTCGACTACTTCCGCGCCGAGGGCCGCGACCCCTACGAGACCGAGCTCCGCATCCTCGATACCTATTGGAGCGACCACTGCCGCCATACGACCTTCACCACCGAGCTGACCGACATCGAGGTCGAGGATTCGTTCGCCCGCGAGGAGATAGAGTCCTCGCTGGGTCTCTACCTCGACATCCGCCGCGAGCTCGGCCGCGAGCACAAGAGCATCTGCCTGATGGATATGGCCACGATCGGCGCGCGCTACCTGCGCAGCAAGGGCCTGCTGGACGATATGGAGGTGAGCGAGGAGAACAACGCGTGCAGCGTCTTCGTCGATGTCGACGTCGACGGCACCACCGAGCGCTGGCTGTTGCAGTTCAAGAACGAGACCCACAACCACCCGACGGAAATCGAACCTTTCGGCGGTGCGTCGACATGTCTGGGCGGCGCTATCCGCGACCCGCTGTCGGGCCGCAGCTACGTATATCAGGCCATGCGCGTGACGGGTGCGGGCGACATATATAAAAGTGTGGCCGAGACCATGCCCGGCAAGCTGCCGCAGCGCGTGATTTCGCTCAAAGCCGCCGCCGGATATTCGAGCTACGGCAACCAGATAGGTCTGGCGACGACACACGTTCGCGAGGTCTACCACCCGAACTACGTGGCCAAGCGCTTGGAGGTGGGCGCCGTCGTCGGCGCCGTCAAGGCCGACCACGTGCGCCGCGAGTCTCCCGCCGCGGGCGACGTCATACTGCTGCTTGGCGGCCGCACGGGCCGCGACGGCATAGGCGGCGCTACGGGCTCGTCGAAGGAGCACACCGTGCAGTCGCTCACCGAGTGTTCGAGCGAGGTGCAGAAGGGCAACGCTCCCGAGGAGCGCAAGCTCTCTCGTCTGTTCCGCCGTGCGGAGGTGACGCGTCTTATCAAGAAATCCAATGACTTCGGAGCCGGAGGCGTCAGCGTGGCCATAGGCGAGCTGGCCGACGGCCTGGACATATACCTCGACCGCGTGCCGGTGAAGTACAGCGGTCTGAATGCCACGGAGCTCGCAATCAGCGAGTCGCAGGAGCGCATGGCCGTGGTGGTCGAGGCCCGCGACGTGGAGGAGTTCCGCCGGTGCTGCGCCGAGGAGAATGTCGAGGTCACGCACGTGGCCGACGTGACCGACACGGCGCGCCTGAGAATGTACAGCGGCGAGCGTAAGGTCGTCGACCTCTCTCGTGCGTTCATCGACAGCGCCGGAGCCAAGCACTACGCCGCTGCGCGTGTGGGTGCGGTCGAGGATTGCGATCCGTTCCGCCGCGAGATGCCGGGCGCGACGCTTGGCGAGAAGATGCGCGCCGCTCTGTCGGACGACAACGTCGTATCGCAGAAGGGTCTTATCGAGATGTTCGACTCCACGATAGGCAAGTCTACCGTGCTTATGCCTTTCGGCGGCCGCACGCAGCGCACCGAGACGCAGGTTTCGGTGCAGAAGCTCCCCGTCGACGGCTACACCGATACGGCGAGCATCATGGCCTTCGGCTACAACCCCTTCATCGCTTCGTGGAGCCCCTACCACGGCGCCGCATACGCCGTGACCGAGGCCTGCGCCAAAGTCGTTGCCGCCGGTGCGCGCTACGACCGCATGCGATTCTCGTATCAGGAGTATTTCGAGCGCATGACGCGCGACGCCCGCTCGTGGGGCAAGCCTCTGAGTGCGCTGCTGGGCGCGTTGAAGATGCAGGTCGGACTGGGCCTGCCGTCCATCGGCGGCAAGGACTCGATGAGCGGCACGTTCCGCGACATCGACGTGCCGCCCATGCTCATGGCCTTCGGCATCACGACCGTCGATGCGTCGACGGTCATCAGCCCTGAGTTCAAGCAGGCGGGACACCGCATCTACATCGTGCGCCATACGCCGCTCGACAACCGCATGCCCGACCTCGAAGCCCTCAAACGCAATTTCTCGTTCGTCAGCTCGGCAATCGGGCGCGGCGACATCGTGGCGGCCTACGCTCTCGGATTCGGAGGTGCGGCCGAAGCGCTTGCCAAGATGGCGTTCGGAAACGAAATCGGCGCCGAGGTCTCGATTGACGAACGCGAGCTGTTCGACTACTCCTACGGCTCGATTCTGGTCGAGGCAGCCGGCGAGCTGGACTTCGAGGCGGCGGTCGAGATAGGCCGCACGACCGGCGACAAGGCTCTGACGGTAAACGGTGTGCGTATGCCGCTCGACGAGCTCTACCGCGCCAATACCGAGCGTTTCGCGACGATATATCCCGACCGCGCCGAGGCTGCCCACGAGGGCATGATGGAGTGCGCTCCCGCAGCCTGCACCGCCGTGTACGAAGGCGAGGCGGTCGAGACGCCGCACGTCTACATACCCGTGTTCCCGGGCACCAACTGCGACTACGACACTGCCGCCGCATTCCGCCGCGCCGGCTGTACGGTCGAGATCGTGCCGTTCCGCAACCTGCATCCCGAGGATGTTCTTTCGTCGATCGACGACATGGTCGAGGGCATCGGCCGCAGCCACATTCTGGCGCTCAGCGGCGGCTTCTCGTCGGGCGACGAGCCGGACGGCAGCGGAAAGTTCATCGCCAGCGTGCTGTGCAACGCCCGCATCGTCGAGGCGATAAAGGCTCTCACCGCCCGCGGCGGTCTGGTGCTGGGTATCTGCAACGGATTCCAGGCTCTCGTCAAGTCGGGACTTCTGCCCGACGGTGCCGAGGGGCTGGGCAAGGTGCGCCGCGAATCGCCCACGCTGTTCCGCAACGACATAAACCGCCACATATCGCAAATCGTCACCACGCGCGTGGCTTCGGTCGCGTCGCCGTGGCTGGCCGGATTCTCGGTCGGCGACCTGCACTCGATTGCCGTGAGCCACGGCGAGGGCAAGTTCGTGGTGCGCGAGGATGTCGCCAGCGAGCTCTTCGCCCGCGGTCAGGTGGCGTTCCAGTACGCCGACGCCGAGGGCCGCCCGACGATGAGCTCGCCCTGCAACCCCAACGGCTCCTACTACGCTATCGAGGGCATCGTCTCGCGCGACGGACGAATCCTCGGCAAGATGGGCCATACGGAGCGTTACGAGGAGAATCTGTTCAAGAATATCGCCGGCGAGAAACGGCAGTCGATTTTCGACAATGCGGTGGCGTACTTCCGGAAAATTCAAAATTCATAATTCGAAATTCAAAATCGGGATTTCGGATACGAATTTTTCTCGGACGACGTTCTGCGAATGCCGATTGCGGCATATGGTAGCGAACGAAGATAAAGAAACATAACAACGCGCATGAGTATACCGTTCATACTATCGACCGCGGGACTCTGACGCCGCAGGCGTCACTAAGTCCCCTGCCCGAGGCGGGGGATTTAGGGGGTGGGTCGGATTTGTCGCCGCGAGTCTACGGCATATGGCAGCGAACGAAGATTAAGAAACATAACAACATAAATTAACGTTTAAACATTACAATACTATGAAACAGCTCGAAATGCTTTACGAGGGTAAGGCGAAGCAGGTTTACCGTACCGACGACGATGACAAAATCATCATCCACTACAAGGATGCCGCTACGGCCTATAACAACATAAAGAAGGCGACCATCGAGCACAAGGGCCAGTTGAACAACGCGATATCGACCCTTATCTTCAACCACCTGCACAAGGCCGGTGTGAAGACCCACTACATCGAGACCCTGAACGACCGCGACCAGCTGTGCCGCCGCGTGACGATTATTCCGCTGGAAGTCATCGTCCGCAACGTAATCGCCGGCTCGATGGCCAAGCGTCTCGGTCTGGAAGAGGGCATCAAGCCGTCGAACGTGATTTTCGACATCTGCTACAAGAAGGACGAGCTGGGCGATCCGCTCATCAACGACCACCACGCCGTGGCGCTGGGTGTCGTGACCTACGACGAGTTGAAGCTGATTTACGACATGACGGCCCGCATCAACGAGGTCCTCATCGCTCTGTTCGGCAAGATGAACATCAACCTCATCGACTTCAAAATCGAGTTCGGCCGCACTTCGGACGGCGAAATCGTGCTGGCCGACGAAATCTCGCCCGACACCTGCCGTCTGTGGGATGCCGACACCAACGAGAAGCTCGACAAGGACCGTTTCCGCCGCGACCTGGGCCGCGTGCGCGAGGCTTACGAGGAGATTCTCGCCCGTTTACAGAAAATCGACGAATAATGTACGGCGTACAGGATAGAGAACTACACGAGGAGTGCGGCGTCTTCGGCGTCTTCGGCGTCGAGGGCGCGGCATCGCTCGCCTACTACGGTCTGCATGCCTTGCAGCACCGCGGGCAGGAGGGTGCCGGCATCGTCGCTGTCGACGACGGCCGGTTCCGCCGCATCAAGGGCGAGGGTCTGGTTACCGAGATTTTCGACGAGAACAACCTCGCGGGGCTGAGCGGCGACATGGCCATAGGCCACGTGCGCTACTCGACGACGGGAGGTTCGTGCATCGAGAACGTGCAGCCGTTCCTCTTCCGCCACAATACGGGCGACTTCGCGCTGGCGCACAACGGCAACCTCGTCAACTCGAAGCAGCTGGTGCGCTACCTCGAAGACAAGGGCAGCCTTTTCCAGTCGACCTCCGACAGCGAGATTCTGGCTCACCTCATAAAGAAGGAGACCAACAATCCTAACCGGCCGCGCATCTACTCGATTATCGACGCGCTGAACATGTTGGAGGGTGCCTTTGCGTTCCTCATCATGACGGCCAACCGCATCTATGCCTGCCGCGACAAGTACGGTCTGCGTCCGCTGTCGATAGGACGTTTGGGCGACGGATACGTTGTCAGCAGCGAGACCTGCGCGCTGGACGTCATCGGCGCGGAGTTCCTGCGCGACGTCGAGCCGGGCGAAATCGTCACCATCGACCGCAAGGGCATCCGCAGCAGCGACTACTCGAAGTACAAGCGCCACCAGATGTGCGCCATGGAGTATATCTACTTCTCGCGTCCCGACAGCGACATCGAGGGGTGCAACGTCCATGCGTTCCGCCGCGAGAGCGGACGCCTGCTCTACGAAGAGTCGCCCGTCGAGGCCGACATCGTGGTGGGCGTTCCCGATTCGAGTCTCAGCGCCGCGATAGGCTATGCCGAGGCGAGCGGAATCCCCTATGAGATGGGACTGATAAAGAACAAGTACATCGGCCGCACATTCATCCAGCCGTCGCAGGAGATGCGCGAGAAGGGCGTGCGCATGAAGCTCGCCGCAGTGCGGAGTCTCGTGCGCGGCAAGCGCGTGGTGCTCATCGACGACTCGATAGTGCGCGGCACGACGTCGCAGCGCATCGTCCGCATCCTGCGCGAGGCGGGGGCCACGGAGGTGCACCTGCGCATCGCGAGCCCGCCGATTACCGACCCCTGCTTCTACGGCGTGGACATGTCGACCAAGGAGGAGCTCATCAGTTCGTCGCGCACGGTCGAGGAGGTGTGCCGCAAGATAGGCGCCGACTCGCTGTGCTTCCTCTCGCGCGAAGCGCTCTACCGGGCCGGCTCGCGCAGCGAACTGTGTCTGGCGTGCTTCACGGGTTCCTACCCGACGGCACTCTACGACGGCACGGAAAGCACCAAATAGATTCAGAATTCAGAATCGTTTTTCGATTCTGGGTCGAGAAGTGCCGCGCGAGATATGGCGCAGGACGTGCAACTGCGGACATGACGAAGCTCCGCAACATACCGCAGAGGTGAAAAGTTAAAATTAGAAATAAAACATTACAGTTACTATGGCAAAATCTTATGAAGCTGCCGGTGTGAATCTCGAAGCCGGCTACGAAGTTGTCCGCCGCATCAAGAAGCACGTGGCGTCGACGTCGCGTGCGGGCGTCATGGGCAACATCGGCGCGTTCGGCGGCATGTTCGACCTTTCGGCGCTCAATGTCAAGGAGCCGGTGCTCGTGAGCGGCACGGACGGTGTGGGCACGAAGCTCAAACTGGCGTTCGAAATGGACAAGCACGACACGATAGGCATCGACGCCGTGGCCATGTGCGTCAACGACGTGCTGGCGCAGGGTGCCGAGCCGCTGCTGTTCCTCGACTACGTGGCCGTGGGCCATAACGAGCCGTGGAAAATCGAGGCTGTCGTGAGCGGTGTGGCCGAGGGCTGCCGTCAGGCGGGATGCGCTCTGGTGGGCGGCGAGACGGCCGAGATGCCGGGCATGTACTCCGACGGCGAGTACGACATCGCCGGCTTCACGTGCGGCGTGGTCGAGAAGTCGAAGCTCATCGACGGCTCGAAGGTCAAGGCCGGCGACGTGCTGGTCGGCGTGGCGTCGAGCGGCGTGCACTCCAACGGTTTCAGCCTCGTGCGCAAGATAGTGGCCGATGCGGGTCTCGACCTGCACGCCAGGTACGAGGAGACGGGCGACCTCACGCTGGGCGAAATGCTTCTCACGCCGACCAAAATATATGTCAAGCAGGTGCTGGAAGTCATCCGCAACTGCGACGTGCACGGCATCAGCCACATCACGGGCGGCGGTTTCGACGAGAACATCCCCCGCATCCTGCACGACGGACAGGGTATCGCCGTCGAGGAGGGTTCGTGGGAGATTCTGCCCGTGTTCCGCCTGCTGGAAAAGTACGGCAAGGTGGCGCACCGCGAGATGTTCAACATCTTCAACATGGGCATAGGA
>CAMWIG010000079.1 GCA_947174295.1 uncultured Alistipes sp.
GGCTTGTCCGCAAACGGGTCGGGGGTCTCGGAGCAGACAGTGCGGAACTGGTGCGGCGCAGAGAACGAAAAGTGTCGGGCCGCGGCCGCAGAGAGCTATTTCGCATGATTATTTAAGCATGTTGCAAGATTATTTAAAGTTCGGCAGGGGTAATATACTTAATTTTGTGATGCGAAAAAATGTTTTACTTTAAAGAAGTGCCTATGCCAATATCGTCTATCTCGAAAACTCGTTGACGGGAAGCGCGGGATGCTTCGGCATCATCGGCTCCGAACCTATTTAAAAACTCCAAACTTTATTCTATGAATCTTAAACATCTACTATTCGCATGTCTGATATGCGGCTTGTGCGGCTTCTCGGCCCCGGCGTATGCCGATACGGCGGGCGGCGGCAGTGCTGCGGCAGCCTCGCCGTCCTCGGACAAGCACGTGATTACCGGCCGGGTCGTGGACGCTTCGACCAACGAACCGATCATCGGCGCCAATGTCATCGAAAACGGCACTCAGAACGGTGCGGCGACCGGTGCCGACGGCAGCTTCTCGCTGCGTGTCGGAAAGAGAGCGTCGCTCAATGTCTCCTACGTGGGATACAAACCCAGGACCGTCGACGTGAGCAGCGCCACCGACATAGTCGTAAAACTCGAATCCGACGACATGTTGGAAGAGGTCGTCGTGGTCGGTGCCGGCTCGCAGAAGAAAATCTCGATTACGGGAGCCATCACATCCGTCGCAGGCGACGATTTGAAGTTCCCCTCGTCGTCGCTGACGTCGGGTCTGGCAGGAAAGCTGGCCGGCGTGATTTCGATGACGACCTCCGGCGAACCCGGAGCCACGACCGACTTCTACATCCGCGGCGTCGGAACATTCGGCGGCCGGGCCACGCCGCTCATCCTGCTCGACGACGTCGAAATATCGTCGGGCGACCTGAACCGCATTCCGGCCGAGACCATCGAGAGCGTCACAATCCTCAAAGACGCTTCGGCTACGGCAATCTACGGTGTGCGCGGCGCCAACGGCGTGATGCTGGTGACGACCAAGAAGGGCTCGGAGAATACGCGCGCCAAGGTCGGCGTGACCATCGAAAATTCGTTCGTACAGCCGATGCGATTCCCGAAGTTCGTCGACGGCGCCACGTGGATGGAGCTCTACAACGAGGGCATGCTCGCCCGCGGCGCCGAAAACCCCAAGTATACGGTGCAGGATATAGAGATGACACGCAGCCATAAGGCTCCTTATATATATCCCGACGTGAACTGGCAGGACGTGCTCTTCCGCGACTTCAACATGAACCAGCGCGCCAATGTCAACATCTCGGGCGGCGGAAACAGGGCGACCTACTACATGAGCCTCAATTTCAACCACGATACGGGTATCGTGAACGCTCCGAGCGACTACTACTTCAACAACAATATCCGCAATTACAGCTACAACTTCCAGAACAACATCTCCTACAAGCTCACCTCCTCGACGACGGTCGACCTGCACCTCAACGCGCAGATGGGTTCGAGCCGCGGCCCCGCCGAAGGCGCTTCGAAGCTGTTCGACTACATGCTGGCGGCAAACCCGGTGCAGTTCCCGGTGCTCTACCCGTCGATGCCGGGCGATACGCATCTCCGATTCGGTAACGCATCGTTCAAAGGCAACGAGCTCTACACCAACCCCTACGCCTGCATGTTAGACGACCAGGCGCAGTACAATTACAGCACGATAAACGTGTCGCTGAAACTCGACCAGAAACTCGATTTCATCACCAAAGGCCTCTCCGTGGCCGGACTGGTGAACTGGAAGAGCTACGCCAACAAGGTATATGTCCAGGGTCTGAATCCGACGTATTACACCGTGACGCCCAACAGCTGGTCGCCCGAAAATCCGATGTGGTTCGAGACTCAGACCGTGGGTTCGATAGGCGACGAGTACGTGTGGGAGAAGTGGAACAACGGCAGCGACCCCAACTCCGACCAGACGTTCTATTTCGACGCGCGACTGATGTACAACCGTTCGTTCGGACGCCACAACCTGAGCGCACTGCTTATGTACATGATGCGCGAATTCCGCCCCGGACGCGATGTCAACAACGTCGCCAAGGAGCGTCTGCAACGAAATCAGGGTCTGTCGGGCCGTGCGACATACGACTACGACCAGCGATATTTCGTGGAGTTCAACTTCGGCTACAACGGTACGGAGCGTCTGCCGAAAAACAGCCGCTTCGAGTTCTTCCCCGCCGTGTCGTTCGGCTGGGTGCCGAGTAACGAGAAGTTCTGGGAGCCCGTGAAGGACTACGTCGACTATCTGAAACTCCGCGGCTCCTACGGTCTGGTCGGCAGCGACGGTTTCGACGACGCCAACGGCTCGCGCCACTTCGTGTACTTCGACCAGGTGGTTATCAACGGCGGCGGATGGTACGCCACCGGCCCGTCGGTCGACAACTCGTTCTCGTTCGTCGGTCCGGCCGTCAACGGATACGCCAGCAGCAACATCCACTGGGAGCGCGTGAAGAAGCTCGACGTCGGCTTCGACCTCTCGCTCTTCCGTCAGATAAACGTAACGTTCGACTACTTCCGCGACAAGCGCGACCGCATCATGATGATGCGCGCCAACTGGCCCGAAATATTCGGTTACTTCAACGCCGTGCCGTGGGGTCAGGTGGGCAAGGCCGAGAACCGCGGTTACGAGTTCAGCGTGGGCTGGAACCGTAACTTCGGCAAGGACTGGACCATAGACCTGCGCTTCAACTTCACCTACACCCAGAACAAGTTCGTCGAGCGCGACGAGCCCAACTACACCTACCCGTGGCAGTACAAGCGCGGTCTGCCGATGGACGGCTTCCGCTGGGACGGCTACATAGCCGAGGGTCTGTTCACGAGCGAGGAGGAGATTGCGAACAGCCCGACGCAGCTGCTCGGCAGCGCTCCGCGCGTGGGCGATATCAAGTACCGCGACCTGAACGGCGACGGCGTGATTACATCGGACGACATGACGCTAATCTCCGAATACGGAACCTCGCCGCGAATACAGTACGGTATCGGCCTCAACCTGCGCTGGCGCAAGTGGGATTTCGGCATATTCATGAACGGCTCGGGCAACCGAACCATCATGTGCGGCAACAGCGTGACTCCGTTCGGCGAGAAGAACAACAACATCATGCAGTTCATAGCCGACAACCGCTGGTCGGAGGCCAATCCCGACCCCAATGCCGCCTATCCGCGTCTGGGCATATCGCACGCCGATGTGGCCAACAACACCGTGCTGAGCTCCTACTGGCTGCGCAACGGGCGTTTCATCCGTCTGAAAACCGTCGAACTCGGTTACAACTTCAAGTACGGACGCGTCTATGTCAACGGCGACAATCTGGCTGTGTGGAGCCCGTTCGATTTGTGGGACCCCGAGCTGAACTGGAACACCTATCCGTTGCAGAGAACCGTCACACTCGGTTTGCAGCTGAAATTCTAAACCGTAAAATACGACAGAGATTATGAAATCCATTATAAAATCAATATTGGCGGCAACAGCACTGCTGACGGGCGTTTCGGCGTGCGATTATCTCGACGTGGCACCTGCCAAGCAGCCTACGTTCGAGGATGCCATGAAAGACAAGGCGCATGTCGAGGGCTGGATATACTCCTGCTACAAGACCGTCGGCACCACCGCGCCGGGCAACCGCCGCAACGAAGAGACCGCCGCCGACGAGTTCGTCGTGCCCAAGGCGTGGGTGGGCAGTTACTTCGGCAATATCGCCAACGCTACGATAAGCCCCTCGACGAACCAGCGTCAGCGCTGGCGCGAGCTCTACGGAACCATCGGCCACGTGCATCTGTTCCTGCGCGAGCTCGAACGTCAGAACCCTTCGTTCCTGACCTCCGCGGAGAAGGAGCTCTACCGTGCGCATGCCGACTTCATCAAGGCGTTCAACTACTACAAGCTGTTGTTCTGGTACGGCCCGGTGCCCATCGTCGACGAGTATGCGGGTTCAGACCTGACGATGGACCGTTTCCCCGGCCGTTCGCACTTCGACTATTGCGTGGACTACATCGTGAGTCTGCTCGACAGGGCAGCCGCCTGCGAATACATGCCCGAGGGCTATGAGATGAACGAGACCTACGGCCGTGCGAACAAGACCGTCTGCGCCGCACTCAAAGCGCGCGTGCTGCTCTACGCCGCTTCGCCGCTGTGGAACGGCGAGTTTCCCTATCCCGAGTGGCAGAACACTTCGTTCGAGACTCCCGGCTACGGCCGCGAGCTGGTGAGCCGCACGTTCGACGTCGAGAAGTGGAAGCGCGCCAGGAAGGCGTGCGAGGAAGCTATCGAAATAGCGACGCGCAACGGCCGCCGCATGCTCGACATCGAGGATGCCAAGACCATGGCCAAGAACAACCTCCTGCCTGCCGGCCAGCAGACCGGATGCTGGATTCCCGGCGTCGACGTATCGACCGAAGAGGGCGAGGAGTTCGCCTACCGCGTGATGCTCATGCGTTATATCAACGCGTCGAACGAGATGGACGGCAACCACGAGATGATTTTCGCGACCAACGACAACGGTCTGGGCAACGATGCCCAGGGCACGAAGGAGAATGTCATATCGTCACTGCCGCGCCGCGTGATTCAGGCCAACGGCGGCGGCTGGCGCGAGGGTTACTGCGGAGTCTGCCCCACGCTGAATGCCGTGGAGGCCTTCTACACCAAGGACGGAAAACTGCCGAAGAACGACCCGGCATTCACGCCCGAAAGCGAGTGGCTGCTCTCGGCCGGCGTGGCGAAGGGCGACGAGGCGCGACCCGAAATCATCAACCTCAATGTCGGCCGCGAACCGCGCTTCTATGCGTGGATAAACTTCGACGGCTGCGATATCGGCCCGCGCCTGGTCAACGGCCAGCCGCTGCGTCTGAACCTGCGCAGCTCGGAGCTGTCGGGTTACACGACTTCGGCCGGAAACAACCTCTGCCAGACTGGTTATCTGTGCAACAAGTGGATTGCTCCTAAAATAGAGTGGACGGGCAATTCGAACGATATTCCCAACTTCCTGTGGTCGGTAATCCGCATGGCGGAGCTCTACCTCAATCTGGCCGAGTGCTATGCCGAGCTTTACATGCACGGCGACGGTGCGGCGTTGACCGATGCGCTCGATAATCTGAATGTCGTCCGCCGCCGGGCCGGAATTCCCGAACTTACGGCGGCCGACTGCGGAAACGACATGTCGATTCGCGACTGGGTGCGCGCCGAGCGCCGCAACGAGCTCTTCATGGAGGGACATCGTTTCTACGACCTGCGCCGCTGGGTGGTGGCCGACAAATATCTGGCTGCCGGCGTTCGCGAGGGTCTCGACTCGTTCGTGGGCAAGACGATGAATCCGTCGATCGAGGAGTTCAACCGCCGCGTGAAGGTCGACGGCGACTACGCATGGGACAACCGTCTCTACCTGCTGCCCGTCGACGGCGACGACATTTACAAGAACCCGCAGATGGTACAGGCTCCGGGGTATTAATCTATCAAAAGCTAAGTATTATATGAAACATACGATTAAAAGAGGATTATCCGCCGCGCTGCTGGCCATGGCGTTCGCAGCCTGCGATTCGGAGTACGATCTGCAAACGTTCATACCCGACAGATATCATGCCGTGGTGAACGTGCAGGACGACACCAACGAGTCGATGAGAATCTACGATACGGGGCTGGACAAGGTCTGCGAATTCACGATTCTGCGCGGAGGCAGCAACCCTGAGCTGCCGATCGAGGCCGAAGCCGTGCCCATGACGCAGGAGGAGCTGTCGAAGTACGGCGCCGACTACGTGCTGCTGCCCGGAGAGTACTATACGCTCGACGGCGCAATAGAGATGGCGCCAAAGGTGGGCAGCGACAAGATCACGGTCGCATTTTCGAGTGAGCAGATAACGGCCGTGCGCGAACTGAACGCTGCGCTCGAAGAGCCGAAAATCTACTGTCTGGCGCTGAAAGTCGTATCCGACGGCGTGACGGTGTTCGACGACAAGAGCGTTGTCATACGTCGTCTGGATGTCATGCTGCCCGAGCTGGCGTTCTCGGAGTCGGGCGTGCTGCGGAAGAGACTCTACGACGCCAAGCAGGAGGTGCGGTTCGACTTCGCGGTGGTGCGCGGCCAGACCGACCTCGAACTGCCCGTAGAGTCGCATCTGGTGTCGCTGTCGCAGGCCGAACTGTCGGATATCGACCCCGGCTACATGCTTATTCCGGCCGAGTTATACACCCTCTCGTCGAGCGACATCGTGGTGCCGGCCGGCGAGTCGGAGCTGCCGCTCAGCGTGACCTTCTCGGGCGACCAGATTTCGGCCGTGCGCGAGGCTGCCGCAGCGCAGTCGAAACGGGCGTGTCTGGCCATCAGAATAGAGTCGGACAACGTGTCGGCCGTTGCGGGACGCGATGTGATGCTCTACGAGATGGAGATTACCCAGCCGGTGCTGCATTTCGAACTCGTGTCGGGTGCAGCGCCCAACAAATACCGTCAGTGGTGGTGGGACAATCGTCACGACGACGGTTCGTGGAATCTGACGTGGCCCGACTACAAGACTCCCTGCGCCGATTGCTGGGGCTCGGGCGTGACATTCCGTCTGAGAATGCCCGATGGCATTCAGAACACGTGGTCTGTAAAGTGCCGCTTCGACTACGATGCGTCGCTCATCGCGGCATACAATGCGTCGGAGGAGAAGATGAACGACGGATTATACGGCGGTTTGGAGAACTGGCGCAAGGTCAAGACCGACTACGAGGCCCTGCCTTCGGTCGACGACATGGCCTTCTTCGACGCTGCGGGCAACCGCATCGAGGAGATTACCATGGAGCCGGGCGTGAACGAGGTGCTGGTGACATACAAGCGCAACACCGGCAGCTTCGACGGTGCGGGAATCTATCTCTGCCCGATTGTGGCCTCCTCCGACCTGTTCCCCGTCGACGAGGAGAAGTACGTGCTGATGCTTGACGAAATCACGCTGTCCGACAAGACTCTGTGGGAGCCTTATGCGGCCGGCGAGGGCACTCTGGCCGCGCTCTACGACGGCAACCGCTGGGGCAACTCGTGGCAGACGTCGTGGTTCCCCGGTTACTGCGACAAGCAGTACGGACAGTATTTTCAGATAAACATCTCGTCGTACCAGCCCTCGCACGCCATACGCTTCACTCTCTGGGCCAACGGCGACAACGAGTGGCACTGGAACGAGGCGACGGCACCCCGCGAGATGAAGGTATTCATCACCTCGGACGCCGTGCCGGCACCTACGGGCAGCTACGATACCGACCGTGAGGTCTACAACGCTCTGACGTGGGTCGAGGTGGCGCATCTGTGGTGCGATGCTTACAGCGGCCGCAGCTACACCTCTCCGTCGATAGATTTGGGCGGCCGCACGGCGAATGCCATACGTCTGTGCACCTACTCGAAAGCGGGCGACAGCGCCAGCTACAAGACCAATTCGGGCCCGTTCGAGGGCGACTTCAACCGTGCGCCGTACAACGACCGCGTGCAGTCGACCGTCAACGACACCACGTGGTGGAACGGCTGGGAGGATACCTACGGAAACAACATTGTCATTACCGAGCTGAGAATGTACGGCAACTGATGTCCAACGAATCCCGCGATGCGGCGGGGTCGGATTCCGGCCGGCTCCGTCCGCAAAGCGGATAAAAAAGAAACGATATGAAACGCAATATTTTCTGTGCGGCAGCACTCTGTGCCGCGCTCTTCGTCTGCGCATGCGACGACGACGCTACAAAGGCCGAACCGCTCGCCAATCCATACTCGGCGCTTGCAGCCGAGGCCGAGGGATATCCCGCCTGCATCGCGGTGAAATACCGCATCGCGGCCGATGCCGTGACTGCCGGCTACCGTTACGGCGTATGCTGGAACACGTCGGGCAGCCCGACCGTCGAGGACGATTTCCAGTACGGCCCGCAGAAGCCCGCCGGCGGCGAACCGCTCATGCAGGTCATTCCCAACAGTCGTCTGGAATACGGCCGAACCTACTTCTTCCGCACGTTCGTCATCTCCGACGGCCAGGTGTATTACAGCTCGGAGACTTCGGCGGCGCTGGACGGCGAGTCGCTCGCCCCGATCGAGTTGGAGTGGACGCGCCAGCAGGTGGCGGGGCTCCCGGACGGTGTGGAGCTCTACAAGACCGTGTCCGACCTGAACGGACGCAAGTTTCAGGCGTGGTACGCCGTCGCCGACTGCGCGGGCGAGGATGTCGAGCTGCGCATTCTGGACCCCGGCACGTCGTCGGGCGCGACGGTCGACGAGCAGTTCACCGACG
The DNA here is from genome assembly GCA_947174295.1 of uncultured Alistipes sp. Classification (GTDB taxonomy): domain Bacteria; phylum Bacteroidota; class Bacteroidia; order Bacteroidales; family Rikenellaceae; genus Alistipes. The sequence continues at coordinate 8,270 of CAMWIG010000079.1, forward strand.
ACTGCTACGTGCTGGTCAACGGCGGCCTGTTCGACTTCGCGACACACGTGCACGACGGTGTGAAGGTCATCGACGGCGTCGTGTCGGGCACGGTGTACGACGCCCGCGGTTCGTGGACGCCGGGCGACGCCGTGTACGACAGCTGGTATCACGTGACGCGCGGCATATTCGGCGTGGACTACGACGGAAAGCCCTCCGTGATGTGGGCCGGTACGGCCAACGACCGCACGATGTACTATTCGCAGCCGCTGCCGACCGTGCGCGGCGAAGCACCCTACGATGCCGTCAGCAGCACGCTGCCGACAGTGCCGACCGAGTGGACGCCACGCTATGCCGTGGGCTGCGGCCCGGTCATCATGCGCGGCGGCGAGTGTCTCGTCGACGGTGCCGTGACCGAAAAAGGCTATCAGCTGACCGACTACGAGGTGTGGACCGACGGTCTGGCTTCGGCGTCGTATCTGGCCGACCAGACAATCGTCGGCTGTACGGCCGACGGCAGGGTTGTGCTCTTCGTCTGCGACGGCAGAGTCGAGGGGTTGCGTCTCGGCGCGTCGCACCGGGAGGCTGCG
>CAMWIG010000080.1 GCA_947174295.1 uncultured Alistipes sp.
GCATTCAACGACGCTTCGAGCATGTTCGTCGTCGTCAGGCCGAAATCCAGATCGATTCCGTCGACACCGATGAACAGCTTGCTGCAATTGAAGTTGGAGAGCATCTGCTCCGCAAACGGCCCGACGACCGACACGGAGCTGCTTCTCGTGATTCCGCCCAGCTGAATCACGTCGATGGCAGGCTCCTGCGAGAGCGTCTGCACGACAGGAACCGAAGCCGAGATGACAGTCAGCCGCCCCGCCGGCTTGATTTCGTGAGCGAGGAAGAGCATGGTAGTGCCCGAGGCTATGATAATCGAGTCGTCGGGCGCTATGAGCGACGCAGCCGCAGCACCGATACGCTGCTTCTCGGGGACATTCTTCTTCTCCTTTTCGTTTACGTGCCGGTCGCCTATATACGGGCTGATGAGAATCGCGCTGCCGTGAGTGCGATACAATTTCTTCTGCTGTTCGAGATAGGACAAATCCTTTCGAATGGTAACTTCCGAAACCTTGAACATCTCCGCGAGTTGCATCACGGAGACCGAACCGTTCTGCTGCAAAAGCGCAAGAATCCGCGAGTGTCGCTCGGAAAGGCTCAAAAGAGGGTTTTCGCTGGTTTTATTCATAATAAATGGCGTTATTCGCATGACAAGATACGAAAAATATTCGAATACGCACTCCCGGCGCCGCAATTAAATATTTCCAAACAAAACGCACGAAGCCCGCAATGTTGCGAAATAAAATAAATTTTATTTTGAAATATAAATAAATGGTTTTACTTTTGTTGCGAAACAAAACATATTATTTCGAAACAATGAATAGATTCGAGCAATTGAACAAGCTCTCCGATCGCGACAAAGTGTGGGACATGGCAATCGTCGGAGGCGGAGCGACCGGGCTCGGCGTAGCAGTCGACGCCGCGTCACGCGGGTTGAGCGTGGTTTGTCTGGAAAAGAACGATTTCGCCAAATGCACGTCGAGCCGTTCGACCAAACTCGTACACGGCGGCGTGCGCTACCTGAAAAACGGCGACGTGCTGCTGGTGCTCGAAGCTCTGCGCGAACGCGGATACATGAAAGCCAACGCTCCCCATCTGGTCAAGGACCAGGCATTCGTCGTGTCGAATTACAGCCATTGGGACAACTTCGTCTACATGTGCGGCCTGACGCTCTACGACCTTCTTTCGTTCGGTTTCGGATACGGCCGGTCGAGGTTCGTTTCGGCTCGCAAGGTCGCCGAATATCTCCCGACATCGGTCAAGCGCGGACTCAGAGGCGGCGTAGTCTACCACGACGGACAGTTCGACGACTCGCGCATGGCGATAAATCTCGCGCAGACCTGCATCGAACAAGGCGGCACGGTCCTGAACCACGCTCCTGTCACGGGCATCCTCCACGACGCCTCGGGACGTGTGGCCGGAGTGAAGTGCCGCGATGCGATGTCGGGCGAAGAGTTCGAAATCAAGGCCCGCAGCGTCGTGAACGCCGCCGGATGCTTCGTCGACGACATAATGCACATGGACAGCCCCGCGCACCGCACGATGGTCACTCCGAGCCAGGGCGTACACATCGTCCTCGACCGAAAGTTCCTGCAAAGCGACTACGCGGTCATGATACCCAAAACCTCCGACGGACGCGTGCTCTTCGCCGTACCGTGGCACGACCGGGTGGTGGTCGGCACGACCGACATCGTATGCCCCAAGGCCGAGGAGGAGCCGCGGCCGCTGCGCGAGGAGATAGACTTCATCCTCGGCACGGCGAGCCTCTACATGGACCCGGCCCCGACCTGCGGCGACATACTCTCCGTCTTCGCCGGCCAGCGCCCGCTCGCTGCGCCCAAGAAAGAGGGCCGGAGCACCAAGGAGATTTCGCGCAGCCACAAAATCATCGTCTCCGACAACGGTCTGGTGACCATCACCGGCGGCAAGTGGACATCCTACCGTCTGATGGCCGAGCACACGGTCGACAAAGCCATCGAGACGGCTGCGCTGCCACGCTGCAAGTGCACGACACGACACCTGCGCCTGCACGGCTACCGCCCGAATCCCGACCTGCGCGACCACATGTACGTCTACGGCACCGACGAAGAACGCATCCGCGCAATGATTGCCGCCGACGCGTCGCTGGGCGAGCGGCTCTCCGAGAAGTTCGGATACACGGCGGCCGAGGTCGTCTGGGCCGTTCGCGAAGAGATGGCCCTCACGTTGGAGGACGTGCTGGCCCGCCGCGTGCGAATGCTCTTCGTCGACGCCCGCGAAGCGATAGCCGTCGCACGCAAAACGGCTTCGATTATGGCACGCGAGCTGGAAAAAGACGAGGCTTGGATAGACGAACAGGTCGAAAGTTTCACGGCTACGGCAAAAAATTATATCTTTGTAGATACGGCGGCCCGATAATCCGCCGCGCAAACCTCGAAACATTATGTGGAAACTACTGCACCCCCCTGCTCACAAAACGCCGATTGCCGCCGACCGCGTGGACGACACCTATAAACGCCTGCGCATGCAGGTATTCATCGGAATATTCGTCGGATACGCCGGCTACTACCTCGTGCGCAAGAACTTCACGCTGGCGATGCCCTACCTCGTCGAACTCGGATTCGACAAAGGCGACCTCGGCATAGCTCTCTCGGCAAACGCCATAGCCTACGGACTCTCCAAATTCCTCATGGGCGGAGTCTCCGACCGCAGCAACGCCCGCGTCTTCCTGCCGCTGGGACTCGTTCTCTCGGCCGGTGCCACGCTGCTGCTGGGCACCTCGGCCGGCATATCGTCCATCGCCGCGATGTTCGTCGCACAGTTCCTCATCGGCTGGTTCCAGGGCATGGGCTGGCCGCCGTGCGGCCGCGTGATGACTCACTGGTTCTCGCAGAACGAGCGCGGCACCAAAATGTCGGTCTGGAATGTCGCCCACAACGTCGGCGGCGGGCTCATCGGCCCGATGGCCGCCTACGGTCTGCTGTGGTTCGGCACGTGGCAGGCCGGCACGTTCTGGTTTCCGGCCATAACAGCCATAGTCGTGGCCGCAATCTCCTATATGCTCGTCCGCGACACTCCGCAGTCGGAGGGCCTGCCTCCGATAGAGAAGTACCGGGGCGACTACCCGAAGAATTACAGCCAGCAGTCGGAGCAGGAGCTCACCACACGCGAGATATTCTTCCGACACGTGCTCAACAACCGCATTCTGTGGTACATAGCCTTCGCCAACGCATTCGTCTATCTGGTTCGCTACGGCGTTCTGGACTGGGCGCCCACCTACCTTAAAGACATCAAGGGCTACGACATCAAGGACGTGGGCTGGGCGTACTCGGCCTACGAGTGGGCCGCCATTCCGGGTACGGTCATCTGCGGATGGCTCTCCGACCGCGTGTTCAAGGGGCGCCGCGCCGTCACGACGATGATATACATGGCCTTGGTCGCCGTCTTCGTGGTCATCTACTGGCGCAACATGGAGAGCGTGCTGCTCGACAACATCTCGCTCATAGCCATCGGATTCCTCATCTACGGCCCCGTAATGCTCATCGGCGTGCAGGCGCTCGACCTCGCCCCGAAAAAGGCCGCAGGCACGGCGGCAGGACTGACCGGATTCTTCGGCTACTTCTTCGGCACGGCCATTCTGGCCAACATCGCCATGGGCGCCGTCGTAGAGCACTTCGGCTGGGACTGGGGCTTCGTGATGCTGCTCGCTGCATGCGCCCTCGCATTCCTGTTCATCGGCTGCACCTGCAAGGAGGAGAAGAACATCCTCGGACAGCGATAACGCCCGACACGCGGCTGTTCGAGACCTTCCGCGCCACGCCATCGCAGCCATATACGGATACGACTGAACGCTCCGACGCGCAATAAAATGCGCGTCGGAGCGTTAGTTCATGGCAAACGAATCACGAATCATGCTACGAACACTGCTATGCACCCTGCTCTGCGGCCTCGCAACGCTCCCGGCCGCAGCACAATCCCTGCCCCAACCCGGCGACTCGCTCTACAAGGCAATGAAGGAGCGCGTCTTCATAATCGAGGGAAGCACCCCTGCGACCTATGACTACCGCTTCTCCAAATCCGACGCCGCAAGCATCATCGACCGCCTGCCGCACGTACACGAGCATCCGTCGATAGACGCCGCCCTGACCGACCGCGTCCGCGACTCGCTGCGGGCCGTCATGCTCGGACGCATAGCCTCATTTCCGAGCGACACGCTGCTGACGTGCGACATATTCCGCGTCCTGCGCCCCCATTTCGATTTTCTGTACGACATCGACCCTCACTACCGCATCTCGATACGCTGTTCTTCGCCGCTTCCGGCGCGCAAGTCCGTGCGCAAGTCGCGACACCTGCCGTTCACCTGCATGAACATCGGCGACACACTGCTGGTCGACACCTCGCTCGACGGGCGGTTCCGCACGGGCGACCGCATTCTGGCAATCGACGACATCACGGCCGACAGCATGCTGCTCTACTGCTATCCCGACCGTTACTGCTACACTTCGGCCCTGCTTCGCCACTGCCGCTACGCCAGCCAACGCAACCGTTTCCGCGTTCTGCTGCAACGCGACGGCCGGACCGTCGAGGTCGAAACCGGCGGGCTCCCGCTGCGGACAAACTCCGTGCGGCTCGCACAGGCCGTCGAGACCGACCGCTCGATACGCATTTTCGAGGATGCCGGCTGCGGATACATATCCGTCCCGCGGTTCTATGCCGTCAACTCGCGGCTCGTCCGCATCGTGCACAAGGCAGTGCGCGATTTCCATTCGCAAGGCCTGAGCAACGTCATAATCGACATGCGCCGCAACCCCGGCGGCAACGGCGGCGACCTCGACCGCTTCATCTCGATATTCACCGACCGCGACACAGTCGCAGTCTCGCACGGCGAACGCGTGCGGGTGTCGCGCCGCACGTTGAACGACTACGCATTCCTGACCGAAGAGATGCTCGGGCAGAACGCAGAACTGCCGCAGGGCGAGTTCGTCGCCGGGTTCCCGACCGACCCCTCGATGTACGTCGGCGGCATGAAATACTACGTCATGATAGGGCCCGACACGGGTTCCGTAGCGGCACTCGTGGCCAACATCCTGCACTACAACGGCGCCGCGACGCTCGTCGGCGAACCGCTGCGCCGCAACGCCTTCCGCTTCGGCGAGTGTCTCGACGGGCACACGCTTTGGCCGACATGCCTCTGCGAAATGGCCATATCGACCAACGAATCCGACTGCTGCACCCTCGCCGAGGACGGCATCCTGCGGCCCGATATCGAAATTCCCTGCATCGCCGCTGAATACATGACCGGCCGCGACGCCCAGCTCGAACGGCTGCTGCGGCTCATACGCGAAAACCAATAAACAGCCGCGCGGCATTCTGATTCCTGCGAGCTCCGGCCCGCTCCTACATGCCTGCCGCCGCATACTGCCTACTGACGCCGCATGCACACGCCCGGCGGCAGCCCGACATCGACAAAAAATTCCGCTCTGCGAACATTCGCAGAGCGGAATTGTCATAAAGGCCGCATTCCAGACCCGTCACGGCACGAACCGTACAGGAGCGGCATGCCTATCGGCCCTCGGCGCGGAGAACTACTCCTCCTTGCCGGCCAGCGGCGACGGCACGGCGTAGGTGCGCGCAGCGAGCTCCTTGTCGACCATGTAGAGACCGAGCTTGCTGTCGTCGACCTGTTCGAGCGACGAGATGATGTCCTGCGCATTCTCCTCCTCCTCGATCTGTTCGTCGACGAACCACACGAGTTTGTTCGACGACGCGAAGTCGTGCTCCTCGGCTGCAATCGAGCAGAGGTTGTGGATAAGCGACGTCACTTTCTTCTCGTGCTCCAACGTCGCACGGAACATAGCCAGCGGCGACTCCCACTCGGTCGGCACGCCGTCGATAGCCGCAAGCTCCACCTTTCCGCCGCGCGAGAGCACGTAGTTGATGAATATCTGCGCATGCGCCTGCTCCTCCTTGAACTGAATGGCAAACCAGTTCGAAATACCCTTGTAACCTTTGTTCGCAGCATCGAGCGACATCGACAGATAGAGATACGCCGACCAGAACTCGGCGTTAATCTGCTCGTTGAAAGCCTGCTGCATCTTTGCACTCAACATAATATGATCTTTTTAGTTAGACAATCCGTTTGCATGGCAAATATACGCAATAAATCAATAGCATGTACCCATGTCTCCAATATTGTTATCAGCATCGCACCGCCTTCGGCCGCGAGAGAAATTCCGGCGAATCAACATTTTTCGGCCTCATATATATGATAATACGACAAAAAGTATTATATTTATGGTACTGTTAACAACCCGACATTATGAACACCTGCAACTCCATGGAAGAAAACAACACGAATTCAAGCCGCGAAAACGACGTCTCGTGCTCGCGGCAGGCCATGATGCGGATGCTTGTGGAGTCAATTCACCACATCACCAGCAAATGCAACATATCGTACACATTGTTGATTATCGTCTGTATTACCGCGACACTGGCTCTGTACAAAGAATACGCATCGTTTTCTCAACGGTTCGTAAAGTTATCGCATCTCGCACACAATGAAACAGTGCAGAATCTGATTCTGAAAGATCGGGAAAGCATATGTCCCCATGCCGATTCGTTGCAAACGCAGCAGTACATATCGAACAGCGAGATAGCCGAACAGCTGTTGAACAATTACGTACAACATTTCGTCGATACGCAATTTTTCACCTTTCCAATAATAGGAGTCACTATATCGACCGCCGACGTGTCGACATTCCTCTCTTTGGCGATATTGGTAATAACCGCATGGTGCTACGTATGTATCCGCAGCGAAAATTTCGCTACGGGCAAAGTGTTGAACATGACTCAGGGGTATCCTCTTCAATACCGAAAATACATCTTTTACAGCATATGTTTTCACAATATATTCTTCCCGACGACTTTCCGAAACAAACCATACAGCAATCTGTCGGACAAAAAATCGAACGCGTCACTCGAATATACGCTCAAATCCAATAAAAAGAAAAACGACGACTACAACACCCCATTGAACAGAACGACACGCCGCGGCTTCATAGCGACATTACTGTTCCTGCTGCCGATAATCATCGCCGGAACCAACGTTATCGTCATGCTGCATGAATCATTCGATATATTTTCGACCGACAGATACATAGTGTATGACGATACTGACTGCGTGCTGATTTATTCCGACACACCTGAAAAATACGCAGACAAATTCACCGACAAACAAAAATTGTTCGTGCAACTCAGCAAACCGTTCAGAATGGATACCGACAGCGAACTCTACCAAAGAAACGAGCACTTAATCAAATACGTTACGGCAATCAGACTGGTTACTGTACTGTCAACGGTTTTGAGTATTCTTATCATATCCTTCTGCGTGCACTGCATAAAATACCTCAAAAGCACCAACGATATCATGTTCGACTACAAATCGACAATAAAATGCGAGGAGGAGTTCGAAATGTTATGCAAAAAAATCCCCGAAGGTATCGACCGCATTACGAAAGCGGAGGTTGTCCGATTTGTACCATCGCCCAAAAAGAAAGACCCCTATAAGAATATGATATTCGGATTCACGGTATTCGCCCCCAACAACCTTGAGAAACTCAAAAACAACATATCCAAACTGGAACTCGCCGACAAACCGCCCAAATACGCGGAATGGAAGAAACAAATCTACGAACTGATTCAAAGAGACGATATTATAGAACCTCGCGACGAATGGTATTGCATAATCTTCGAAATCCGACCAAGCTGCGACACCGACCATACTCCACAACGCTCTATTCACGACGACGTAATGCGCCACCAGTCGACACAAAAAGTTAAAACACGGGCACACACTGCATTTTCATCACTCGTGGCAGCTCTACTCCAACGATTGCAATATTATATTGGAACAAATCATGCTCGCAGTAAAAGATAAAATTCCATTAAATCCGATAGTTCGGCAGCCGATGATTACAATATAATATTGCAACAAACCATATTCCGGGAGCTTCGGCGCGTTTTACAACGAGGATTTCGGGATTATAACAATATTACACTGCATTATTGTTTGTTGTTTTGCGATTACAATATAATATTGCAACCGCATAATCATTCCGATATACGGACAAATGCCCCTCCTCGAACATCATCGCAAACCGGGCGCACATGCAACGCATGGCACCGCGGCGAAGCAGCGGGAACGCACGAACGCAACATGCCTGAGAAAGGAGTGGCAAGGGCGGAATGCGCAAAAGCAATATTTTAGACAACCGCACATCCCAGCATTACGATTATCTTTGCAGGCTATGCCGAACGGGAACGATTTCATAAAAGCTCTTTTCCTTTTCGACATTTCAGCTAAACAAGAGCCGAGACAGCTCGCAAGAGATATCGAGCGGGAGCCATTGAATAGAAATCATCCCTTATCAACGTTGCGATTAAGCAAGCGCAGAGACTGCTCGCAGTCTATGCCGAGCGGGAGCGATGAAAAGGCTATTAAATGGATGGGGTGGATTGATATGTCTGAATCATCGACGGCTGGCCGGCTCGAAAAATCCGATGCGGCAACCTGTCGAAAACGCAAACACAATCCTCTGACTCCAATAGACACACACAAATGCAGGTTATTCCCGCCAGATAATCCGGCATAAACCGACCTTTCGTAAACGGGCGCAAAAATCAGCCTGTAACCGAAAATAAAGACAAAAACATCAGACCTTACAGTCTAATCATTGGAGAGATGCTATAAGCCCCTTTCTTATCAAATGGAGGGGTTGGAGAGAGATTGTCCGTATCCTTGACGACTTGGCCGCCTGCCATAGCATAAGGGTGCATGACTGCGAGACAGACAAAA